>DATFCF010001037.1:0-13991 GCA_035253445.1 Mycobacterium sp. | reverse complement strand
CGCCACCACCGCGGCGGTCGGAGTGAGCGCGCTGGCCGCCGGCGCCCTGACGTACTCGCTGCTGCGGCGCTTCGCTTTCTGACGGCTACTTCGTGTAGTAGCTAGCAGGCTCGTCGTAACGATCACGTGTCACACCGAATTGACCCTTGATGTGACCGTGGTCACGGAGTACAAAGGAAGCACGGAAGCTTGGAGAGGCCAAGGCCGAGCCGGAAGAGAAGGTTCGATCTCCCGATTCAAGCAACCCAGCACGGAACCCGGCACCCACGCGGAGCACATACCGCGGAATAGGTAAAAGTGTTGCGGGCCTGCGTAATTGCGAAAAGCGGACGGCCATGACGGCCCCTTGGGTGGGGTTGGGCATCGAAGCGCATCGCAAAGTCGCCGAGGCCACCCACGCGACCCACACAGCACGCTTGGTAACCGGAGTCCGTGCTAGCGGGCGGCGAGCCGAACCAGTTCGGAACGTCGCCCGCTTCATTTTGCTGTGGCCGTCTACGACGAGGTGGCCGCCGCGATCTCCAACGCCTCTGTCGCGCCGGCATGCAGCCCGCGACAGTTGAGCACCAACCACGCCGCGAGGCCGTCGGGCGTCCCCGATGAAAACCCTCGCGCCGCAGCACGATAGTCATCGGAATGGCGCATCCAGTAGACCTCCGGCACGCCAAGGCCATGCGGGTCGAGGCCGCTGGCGATGGTCACCAGACGCGACACGGCCCTGGCCACGACGCCGTCGGCGGTACCGAACGGCTCCAGTGTCAGCAGCTCGCCATGGACGACCCCGGCGAGCACCGGCGCGGGCACCAGCGTTTCACCGGTGACGATGTCAGCCAGTAGCTCCAGCCGGCGCCCGATACCGGCATCCGCGCGCGGGCGTCCGAGGTGCTCGTCGTCGGCGAGATCGGCGGCCGCCAGCGAGTGCAACCGGGCAATCGCCTGAAGCGGCGCCCGCTGCCACACTCCGACCAACGATGTCGCGCCGCCTTCCAGCGCCTCCGACACGCGCAGCGCGCCGGCCAGCACCGGGTCTGGGTCACCGTCGGCCGACAGGCGCAGCGAACCGCCGTCCAGCACGGCCGAGGCTCGCGCCGCCCGTAGCGCGGCCTCGGCCGCCGTCGCCGGCCATCCACGCAGATTCGTCCGGTGCCGATGCGCACGGCCCAGTGCCTCGCGGGCCGCTCCACTGGCCGCCGCGACACCGGGCAGCTCGGCGAGGGGAGCAAGCGGATCGGTCACGGCAGCCGACGTTAGCCGACCGTTCGGCGCGCACCATGTGCCGCCCGCAGCGAGTGCTGTGATTCGCCAACCTCCATGCAACGTTCGGTGACTACCCTCACAGACATGTCCGACACGCACACCCAAGTTCCGACCGCCTATCCGCCGTCGCAGGAGTTCGCCGCGCAGGCGAACGCGACCGAGGAGCTGTACCGCGAGGCCGAGGCCGACCGGCTGACCTTCTGGGCCGAGCAGGCCAACCGGTTGGCGTGGGACACACCGTTTCGCGAGGTGCTGGATTGGTCGGAAGCCCCCGTCGCCAAGTGGTTCGTCGGCGGCAAACTCAACGTCGCCTACAACTGTGTCGACCGGCATGTCGAGGCGGGCAACGGCAACCGGGTGGCCATCCGCTGGGAGGGCGAGCCCAAGGACGACAGTCGTGACATCACGTACTCCGAGCTGCTGGCCGAGGTGTGCAAGGCCGCCAACACGCTGACCGATCTCGGCCTCGTCGCCGGCGACCGGGTGGCCATCTACATGCCGATGCTGCCCGAGGCCATCGTGGCAATGCTGGCGTGTGCCCGGCTGGGTGTACTGCACTCGGTGGTCTTCGCCGGGTTCTCGTCGACGGCGCTGGCCGCCCGCATCGAGGATGCCGAAGCGAAGCTGGTGATCACCGCCGACGGCCAGTACCGGCGCGGTAAGGCAGCATCGCTCAAGGAGGCTGTCGACGAGGCGGTAGAGGGTCAGAAGTCGGTCGAGCACGTTCTGGTGGTGCGCCGCACCGGGATTGACGCGCCGTGGACCGAGGGCCGCGATCTGTGGTGGCACGACACGGTAGAAAAGGCCTCGGCGGAACACACGCCGGAGGCGTTCGACTCCGAGCACCCGCTGTTCCTGCTGTACACATCGGGCACCACCGGAAAGCCCAAGGGCATCATGCACACCTCCGGCGGCTACCTGACCCAGGCGTCATACACGCATCACTACGTCTTCGACGTCAAGCCCGAATCCGACGTCTATTGGTGCACAGCGGATATCGGCTGGGTGACCGGCCACACCTACATCGTGTACGGTCCGCTCTCCAACGGCGTGACCCAGGTGGTCTACGAGGGCACCCCGAATTCCCCAAACGAGCACCGGCACTTCGAGGTGATCGAGAAGTACGGCGTCACAATCTATTACACGGCACCGACGCTGATCCGGATGTTCATGAAGTGGGGGCGCGAGATTCCTGACGCCCACGACCTTTCCAGCCTGCGTCTACTGGGGTCGGTCGGTGAGCCGATCAACCCCGAGGCGTGGCGGTGGTACCGGGATGCCTTCGGCGGCAATCGAACTCCGATCGTCGACACGTGGTGGCAGACCGAGACCGGTGCGATCATGATCTCGCCGCTGCCCGGTGTGACGGCCGCCAAGCCAGGTTCGGCGATGACACCGCTGCCGGGCATTTCGGCGACGATCGTCGACGAAGACGGAAACGAACTGCAACCCGGCGCAGACGAGGAAGAGCATGTGACGGGCTATCTGGTGCTGGATCAGCCGTGGCCGTCGATGCTTCGCGGTATCTGGGGCGATCCCGAGCGCTACAAGGAAACGTACTGGGAGCGGTACGCCACCCAAGGCTGGTACTTCGCCGGTGACGGCGCCCGCGTCGACTCCGACGGCAACATCTGGCTGCTCGGCCGCATCGACGACGTGATGAACGTTTCGGGCCACCGGATCTCGACCACCGAAGTCGAGTCGGCTCTAGTCGGGCACTCCGGCGTGGCCGAGGCGGCCGTCGTCGGAGCCAGCGACGAGACCACCGGCCAAGGCATCTGCGCGTTCGTCATCCTGGAATCCCACGCACCGGACAACCAGGGCATGGTCGACGAACTGCGTGAGCAAGTCGCCAAGGAGATCGGAAAGATCGCCCGCCCCAGGGAGATTCACGTCGTGCCAGAGCTGCCGAAGACCCGCAGCGGCAAGATCATGCGCAGGCTGTTGCGCGACGTCGCCGAAGGACGAGAGCTCGGCGACACGTCAACCCTGGTGGATCCCAGCGTGTTCGAGGCGATCCGGGCCAGCAAGTAGTTCGGCGATGAGCGCTTGCGCGAACAGGATCAGGCAGCGCCAACCGGGACGAAGCCTGTCCCCGGCCGGTTCTTGGCGGTGATGTCGGCGAGTTGCGTGTTGAACGACATGGTCACCGCCGGGGTGTGCAGCGGGATGAACTTGACCACGCACGTCGGCAATTCCTCGCTGAACGCGCCGTGGATCATGCCCACCAGCCGGTTGTTCACCGTGACGGGAGCACCGGAATCGCCTGGCTGCCCGCAGACTTGGTTGACGATGGTGCCAGGCTCGGTGCCCGGTCCCCACGTCACGCCGCACGAATAGCCGGTGGTGCGGCCCAGCTTGCACGCGATGTCGCCGACCACCGGATCCGGTCCCAGCCCGTCGATCTGGAAGCCGCCGACGTTGTTGACCGGCCGGACTTTGGCCGGGTCGAACTGGATCACCGCGTAGTCCAGGGCGTCGTTACCGGCCACCATCGTGCCGACCACACCGGCGTTCTCGACGCCTTCGGCCGCTACCCGCGCGCCAGGTCCCCCGCAGTGCGCGGAGGTGAAGCCGATCAGGTTGCCCCGGTTGTCGTTGCCGATCGTGGTGAGCGTGCACAGTGTGTCGCCCTCGACAACCAGGCCCGAGCCGCCGCCCAGCGGGATCGGCTCTTGGGCGTTGGCGACGGCGCTCGTCGGCATCACCGCGGCAAGGACCACGATCGCCGCAGAAACCATCCGGCAGCGGCCGCTGGTCCTCAAGAGACTTCCCCCATCGACGTGCCCGACCCGCCCAACTAGGAACCGCGACAGTCTAACGTTGGCCGGGATCGTTTAGCGGGACGCCACATGGCAACATGAACCGCGACTGATATCAGATGCGGGGAGGGAAGTGTTCCGTGAGTGATCGCAGGAATGGCGTGCCGACCACTGTGACCTCGATACCGCTGGTAGACCCGCACGCCGCCAAGGCCGACCCGTCAATCGGTGACCTCGTCAAGGACGCGACGGCCCAGGTGTCGACGCTGGTGCGGGCCGAGGTGGAACTGGCCAAGGCCGAGATCACCCGCGATGTGAAGAAGGGCCTCACCGGCAGCGTCTTTTTCATCCTTGCGCTGGTGGTGCTGTTCTACTCGACGTTCTTTTTCTTCTTCTTCGCCGCCGAACTGCTCGACACCTGGATCTGGCGCTGGGCTGCGTTCCTGATCGTGTTCGGGATCATGGTCGTTGTCACCGCGGTGCTGGCGCTGTTCGGCTATCTGAAGGTGCGGCGCATCCGGGGCCCGCAGCAGACCATCGAATCGGTGAAGGAAACCCGCGAGGCGCTCACCCCCGGTCACGACAAGGCACTCACCTCGCCCGACGGCCAGGCCAAGGACTCGACCGCCGATCCGTCAGGCTGGTAATGGCCCAACCGCCCGATCCGTCGGTCGTCCGAATCGACGGTCCGTGGCGCCATCTTGAAGTGCACGCCAACGGAATTCGCTTCCACGTAGTCGAAGCGGACTCCTCCGATGCGTCGCCGACGACCGAACGCCCGCTGGTCATTCTGTTGCACGGGTTCGGCTCGTTCTGGTGGTCGTGGCGTCACCAGTTGCGCGGGCTGACCGGCGCGCGTGTGGTGGCCGTCGATCTGCGCGGCTACGGCGGCAGCGACAAACCGCCGCGGGGATACGACGGCTGGACGCTGGCCGGCGACACGGCCGGGCTGGTCCGCGCGCTCGGCCACAAGACCGCAACGCTGGTCGGCCACGCCGACGGCGGCCTGGTCTGCTGGGCTACCTCGGTGCTGCACCCGCGCGTGGTGGCCGCCATCGCGGTGGTCAGTTCCCCGCATCCGGTTGCGCTGCGCGCGTCTGCGCTCACCCGGCGCGACCAGGGCCGGGCGCTGCTGCCGTGGATGCTGCGCTATCAGCTGCCGATATGGCCTGAGCGCTCGTTGATCCGCAACGACGCCGAGGAGCTGGAACGGCTGGTACGCAGCCGGGCCAGCGGGAAATGGCAAGCCTCCGAAGATTTCTCCGAAACCATCCGGCATATGCGCAGGGCGATCCAGATCCCGTCGGCGGCGCACTCGGCGTTGGAGTACCAGCGGTGGGCGGTGCGTAGTCAGCTGCGCGGCGAGGGCCGCCGGTTCATGCGCTCGATGAAGCGGCCGCTGGGGGTGCCGGTGCTGCACCTGCGCGGCGACGCCGACCCGTACGTGCTGGCCGATCCGGTGAACCGGACACAGCATTACGCTCCGCACGGGCGCTACGTATCAGTCACGGGCGCAGGGCATTTCGGCCATGAGGAAGCGCCAGAGCTGGTCAACGAGCAGCTGTCCCGGTATCTGAAGCAGATCTACGGGAGCTAGACGATGCAGGCGCCGGTGGCCACGCGCTGAGTGTTGCCGATCTTGGCGAGCTGACGCGAGACCTCGTTGCCGGTGAGCACAAACCCGGTATCGGCGTCGTCTACCGCGGCGCCGAACACCACGCCCAACACCTTGCCGCCGCGATCGATCATCGGGCCGCCTGAATTACCTTGCCGCACAGTACCTCTGATGGTGTAGACCTCGCGGGTGACGGTGGTCTTGCGGTAGATGTCCGGGCCGTTCAGTTCAATGATTTCCCGAACGCGGGCTGGCGTCGCGCTGAAATCCCCGCCGCCGGGGTATCCCATGACGACGGCATCGGTGCCCGTCGGCGCCGGTTTGTCGGCGAACGCCAGCGGCGGTGACGGCAGGTCGGGTACGTCGAGTATCGAGATGTCGGCGTCGGGGTCGTAGGACACCACGGACGCGTCGTAGTTCTGCCCGTCGACCTCGACGGTCACGCTGTCCGAGCCGGCGACCACGTGGGCGTTCGACATGACGCGGTTCGGCGATACGACGAAACCGCTGCCCTCCAACACCTTTTGACAGCTGGGCGCGACGCCGCGAATCTTCACCACGCTCGGGCGGGTCGCGGCGACGACGGCGTCGTTGGCCAGAGCGGCGTCGGGGGCGTCGACCGCGACGATGGGTGTGCGGCCGAACGGCTGCAGCACGTCGGGCAGGCCCGAGGTGTCCAGCAGACCCGAGAGCCGCGTCGGCACCGACCGCAACCAACTGGGCGCCACCTGGTCGACCTGGGACAGCACCTTGGAGCCGCGGACGGCCGCCGCGAGGTTCGGTTGGTCCGACGACGTCAGCGGGGTGGCCAGCAGATACGCGGCCACCAGCACCGCGACCAGCTGCAGCCCTACCCCGATGACCGAGTCGAACGTGCGCAGCGTCCGATTGCGGATGGCACCCCGCACCGCGCGGCCCAGCACCACACCGGCGATTTCGCCGATCACCACGAGGGCGAGGATCAAGAACAGCGCCACGAACAGCTTCGTGCGCGGGCCGCTGATGTTGTTGACCACATGCGGGGCCAGCAGCACGCCAGCCACGGCGCCGAGCACCACCCCGACGAACGACAGCAGCGAGCCAAGCGCTCCCGACCGCCAGCCCGAGATGGCGGCGACGAAGGCCACTGCGAGTACGGCGAGGTCAAGCCATTGCGACGATGTCATTGTTGGGCTTCACCGTAGCTGTCACTGTGGCCGACGAGCGCCATTGCATCATCGAGTTCGCGGATGTCGTCGGTGTTCCATGGCTGTGCCCACCCCGCGACGTCGAGCATCGCCGCGATCACCTGGCCGGTGAACCCCCACACCAGCATCTCGTTGAGCAGGAACGCCGGACCGGCGAAGCGGCGAGTATTCGCCTTGCGGTACACCATGATTCGATTCTCGGGGTTGATGAACGCGCGCACCGGAACGCGAGCAACGATCGCCGTTTCGGATTCGTCAACGACGGCCACCGGACCAGGATCGGCCGAGTACGCGAGCACCGGCACGACGTGGAACCCGGACGGCGGGATGAACATCCGCTCGAGGGTGGCCAGTGGGTGCAGCCTGCTGGTGTCGATGCCGGTCTCCTCGCTGGCCTCCCGCAACGCGGTATGCACGGGACCGGCGTCGCCAGGATCGGCCGCGCCGCCAGGGAAAGCGGCTTGGCCCGCATGGTGGCGCAGCGTCGACGCGCGGACCGTGACCAGCAGGTCGGCATCGTCGGGAAGACCGTCGGACGACGCGTCAGGCGGTCCGGAGAAGAGTACGAGCACCGCGGCGTCACGGCCGTCTCCGCTCAGCGCGGACTTCGCGTTCGCGGCCATCACCATGGCGAGCACCTCGGGCGGCACGCGGCGCCGGTAGGCGCGCTTCACGTGGTGGGCATTGTCGACCAGCGGCTTGAGCCAGGCCGGGGCGGCGTCAGGGGTCACCTCATCCCCCTCGCTGCCCCAGCTCACCCCGACTCCCCTGTCTTCTGGCCGACCTCCGGTCCTATCGCCGCGGCGATCTCGTCAGCGTTGGCGAAGGACCTCGGCAGGATTTCGGCAACGCTACCGTCCTGACGCAGCACTACCGTCGCGGGCATCACGTTAGGCACCTTCAGCGCGGCGGCGATCAGCCGGCGGCCGTCCTGCAGCGTCGGCAGCCGCACGCCCAGCTCGGCCAGCCGCAGCAGTGCAGCGGTTTCGTTTTCGTCCTGATGCACCGTCACCACAGTCACGTCGGGCCCGACGCGCCGTTGATACTCGGCCATCGCGGGCAGTTCCTCGGCGCACGGCGCGCACCAGTACGCCCAGAGGTTGAGCACCGTCGCCCGACCAGCCACGACCTTCGCGACATCGACGCTCGAGCCGTCGCCCGCGCATTCGAGGGTGATGCCGCGCAGTGCTTCGGGGCCGGGTCCTGCGCCGGGTGACGGGCACGGATCGAGGTCCGCCCGCGCCCGCGGTCCGGCCAGCGCCTCGGCGGTGTCGGCGTCGCGGCGGTCACGGGCCGACACCGGCCCTGTCGATCCGGGCTGCGAACCGTCGTCGCCCAACTGTGCCCACAACGCCGCGCCGAGCGCGACCACGACGACCATCACCGCGATGGTCCAACGGGTCGACAGGCTCATCGGGGCGCGGCTGCTTACAGCCCGGCCAGCGCCAGCAGGTGCTCGGTTTCGGGGCCTTTGACCAGCGGCGCGGCCACCAGCGGATCGGTCGGGCCCGTGCCGAAGGAGGGACAGTCCTTGGCCAGCACGCACACCCCGCAAGCGGGTTTGCGCGCGTGGCAGACGCGGCGACCGTGGAAGATCACCCGGTGGCTCAGGTCGGTCCAGTGGCTGCGCTCGATCAGCTTGCCGACCGCGTGCTCGACCTTGACCGGGTCCTCCTCCTCGGTCCACGCCCAGCGCCGGACCAGCCTGCCGAAGTGGGTGTCGACGGTGATACCGGGAATGCCGAACGCATTGCCGAGGATGACGTTGGCGGTCTTACGGCCGACCCCGGGCAGGGTGACGAGCTCCTCCATGGTCGACGGCACCTGACCGTCGAACCGCTCGACAAGTTCCTGGCCGAGCCGGATCAGTGAGGTGGTTTTGTTGCGGTAGAACCCGGTGGGCCGGATGAGCTCCTCGAGTTCCGCGCGGTCGGCCTGCGCATAGTCCAACGCTGTGCGGTACCGCTTGAACAACGCCGGAGTGGTCAGGTTCACCCCCTTGTCGGTGCTCTGCGCCGACAGAATCGTCGCCACCGTCAACTCCAGCGGATTGGTGAAGTCCAACTCGCAGTACACATGCGGAAACGCTTGTGCCAGTGCGCGATCCATCCGTCGCGCCCGCCTGACCAGGCCGAGGTGGGTTTCACCGTCGCGCTTGCGGGCACGCCTTGTCGGCTTGGCGGCAGAAGTCTCACCCACGGTCACGAATTCCAGCGTACTGAGGGGTCTGACAGCCAGACTGCGGACCGGTGACAATTCGTGATCCCGCTGAGACCTTGGCCGTGTTTACTTCACCCTTGTGTCTTGGTTGCTCGTTGCGCTTATTCCGGGGTTGCTGATGCTGGCAACATTCGGTTTGGAGCGGCTCGAGTCGGGTTTGCGCCGCGACACTGTTTCAGCCACGGATGTGGCCAAGTTCCTTGAGCAGGCCGAGGCGGCGGACGTCGACACGCTGGCGCGAGACGGAATGAGCCGCGCGCTGGACAGTTTGAATCAGCGCCTGCACGAGCGGGAGTCGCCGAGCAACGGGTTGGCTACCTCTACTGTTGCACCAGGTTTGCCGACGCGGCTGTACGTGCATCACCGGCCGAATCCTGAATTTCGGCCGACTCGGCATGCCAATCGTGTGTAGCGTGGGCTAGTCGCGAAATGGCGTACCTCTAGACTGATCTCGCTAACCAGTAAGAGGTCGGCTTACGCATGTCATATCACCCAACAGCTTAAGAGGGGCAACGTGGACGAGATCCTGGCGAGGGCCGGAATCTTCCAAGGGGTCGAACCCAGCGCCGTTTCCGCGCTGACGAAGCAATTGCAGCCCGTCGACTTCCCGCGCGGACACACCGTGTTCGCAGAAGGGGAGCCTGGCGACCGGCTGTTCATCATCATCTCGGGGAAGGTCAAGATCGGCCGCCGCTCACCCGACGGCCGCGAGAATCTGCTCACGATCATGGGCCCGTCGGACATGTTCGGTGAACTGTCGATCTTCGACCCAGGCCCGCGGACGTCGAGCGCGACCACCATCACCGAGGTACGGGCGGTGTCAATGGACCGCGACGCGCTGCGCGCGTGGATCGCCGATCGGCCCGAGATCGCCGAGCAGCTGCTGCGAGTGCTGGCCCGCCGGCTCCGTCGCACCAACAACAACCTGGCCGACCTGATCTTCACCGATGTGCCAGGCCGCGTCGCCAAACAGCTGCTGCAACTCGCGCAGCGGTTCGGCACGCAGGAGGGCGGCGCGCTGCGCGTCACGCACGACCTGACGCAGGAGGAGATCGCGCAGCTGGTCGGCGCGTCGCGGGAGACGGTCAACAAGGCGCTCGCCGATTTCGCCCACCGAGGCTGGATTCGCCTGGAGGGCAAGAGCGTGCTGATCTCCGACTCCGAGCGCCTGGCCCGCCGCGCCCGCTAACGCTGCGATTTGTGTGCGTTTAGGAGCGCGCATCGCTCCTGATTGCACACAAATCGCTCAGGAACGTAGGTAATCGAGTTGGGCTTGCACGCTCCATTCGGCTGCGTCCCATAGTGTTTCGTCGACGTCGGTGTAGACGTGCTCGACGATTTGGCGTGCCGTGGCGTCGTCGCCGAGGGCGCGCAGTGCGCCGCGCACCTGATCGAGTCGCTCCTCGCGGTGCGCCAGGTACATGGCGCTGACGGCTTCCAGGTCGTCGAGATCCGGGCCGTGGCCGGGCAACACGGTGCGCTGCCCCAGACCACGCAGCCGGCGAAGCGATTCCAGATAGTCGCCGAGGCTGCCGTCTTCGTTGTCGATGACGGTGGTGCCGCGGCCCAGCACGGTGTCGGCGGTCAGCACTGCGTCGTCGAGCACGAACGACACCGAGTCGGCGGTGTGCCCCGGTGTGGCCATCACCGTGATGCGCAGCCCCGCGGCGTCGATGACCTCGCCGTCGCTCAGCGGTCCGCCGAGGCCCCGCAGGAACCCGCTGCCGACGGACCGGACGACGGCCCCGGTGCGCTCGACGATCTTGTCGATGCCGCCGGTGTGGTCCTCATGCTTGTGGCTGATCAACACCAGCGGGATGGTGCCGAGTTCGGCCACCTTCGCGATGTGGTCGTCGTCCTCGGGTCCGGGGTCGACGATCACCATCTCGTCGCTGCCCGGCCCCCGCAGCACCCAGGTGTTGGTGCCGTCGAGTGTCATCAAGCCGGGGTTGTTGCACAGCAGCACCGACGCGGTCTCGGTGACCGGACGCAGCAGCCCATACGCGGGATGCGCGAGCGTCACCGCACCTCCACGATCAGCTCGAGCTCGACGGGAGCGTCCAGCGGCAGTTCGGACACCCCGACCGCGGAGCGGGCGTGCGCACCCGCGTCGCCGAAGACCTCCCCGAACAGCTCCGATGCGCCGTTGACGACGCCGGGCTGGCCGGTAAAACCGGGTGAAGAGGCGACGAACCCGACCACCTTCACCACACGGGTGACGGCATCGATGCCCACCAGTGAATGCACCGCAGCCAGCGCGTTGAGCGCACACACCCGGGCCAGCGTCTTACCGACCTCGGGTGTCACCGCGATGCCGACCTTGCCCGTCACTGCCAAGTTGCCCGACGTGATGGGCAACTGACCGGCCGTGTAGACCAGGTTGCCGGTGCGCACCGCAGGCACGTAGGCCGCCAGCGGCGCCGCCACCTCGGGTAGCTCGATCCCTAGCTCGGCCAGACGGGCAGACCAGCTCATTTGGGTCGTTTCAGATAGGCGACATGTTGTTCACCCGTCGGGCCTTGCAGCACCGAGACCAACTCCCAGCCGTCGTCGCCCCATTGATCGAGGATCTGTTTGGTGGCATGCGTCAGCAGTGGGACGGTGGCGTACTCCCAGCGGGTCGGTTCGCTCATGTGGCTGAGCTTATCGGGCAGCAGGTCGCCCTTGGTTAGCATGCATGGGTGGCTACCACACCGAACGGCCAGAAACATCTGGGCTGGCCGTCCCGCCTGAGCAAGGCGCGTCTGCACTTCGTCACCGGCAAGGGCGGTACCGGCAAGTCGACTATCGCGGCCTCGCTGGCGCTGGCCCTGGCCGCGGGTGGCCGCAAGGTGTTGTTGGTGGAAGTCGAAGGGCGCCAAGGCATTGCGCAATTGTTCGATGTGCCGCCGCTGCCGTACAAGGAGGTCAAGATCGCCACCGCCGACGGCGGCGGTCAGGTCAACGCGCTGGCCATTGACATCGAGGCCGCGTTCCTGGAGTACCTCGACCTGTTCTACAACCTGGGCCTGGCCGGCCGGGCGATGCGTCGCATCGGTGCCATCGAGTTCGCGACGACAATCGCGCCGGGCCTGCGTGACGTGCTGCTCACCGGCAAGATCAGGGAGATCGTGACCCGCGCCGAGAAAGGCAAGCAGCCCGCATACGACGCGATCGTGGTGGACTCGCCGCCGACGGGCCGCATCGCGCGCTTCCTCGACGTCACCAAGGCGGTGTCGGAGCTGGCCAAGGGCGGACCCGTGCACTCGCAGGCCGAGAGCGTGGTGAAGGTCCTGCATTCCGACATGACCGCCATCCACCTGGTCACCCTGCTCGAGGCGTTGCCGATGCAGGAGACACTCGAGGCAATCGACGAGCTCAAGGAATTGGGCCTGCCGATCGGCAGCGTCATCGTCAACCGCAACATCCCGGTGTACCTGCCACCCGACGACCTGGCCAAGGCGGCCGAGGGCGACATCGACGCCGACGCTGTCCGCAGCGGCCTGTCAGAAGCGGGAATCACTTTGGCCGACAGTGACTTTGCCGGATTGCTCACCGAGGCGATCCAGCATGCGACACGGATCACGGCACGCGCCGAAAGCGCCGAGCAACTCGACGAGCTCGACGTGCCGCGTCTGGAGTTGCCCGCACTTGCCGACGGCGTGGACCTGGGCAGCCTCTACGAGCTGGCCGAAGCGCTTGAACAGCAGGGCGTCCGATGAACGTAGTGAAGCGGACCAGAAGGCAGAGTCGATGAGCGTCACCCCACCAGCCCTCGATATGGGCTCGATCCTGGCCGACACGTCCAACCGCGTCGTGGTCTGCTGCGGCGCCGGCGGTGTCGGTAAGACCACGACGGCTGCGGCAATGGCGTTGCGCGCAGCCGAATATGGCCGCACCGTCGTCGTGCTCACCATCGATCCGGCCAAGCGTCTCGCTCAGGCGCTCGGCATCAAGGATCTGGGCAACTCGCCGCAGCGTGTTCCCCTTGCGCCCGAGGTACCCGGTGAATTGCACGCCATGATGCTCGATATGCGTCGCACGTTCGACGAAATGGTGATCCAGTACTCCGGACCCGAGCGGGGCGAAGCGATTCTGGACAACCAGTTCTATCAGACGGTCGCGACGTCGCTCGCCGGCACGCAGGAGTACATGGCGATGGAGAAGCTGGGTCAGCTTCTCGGCCAAGACAAGTGGGATCTGATCGTCGTCGATACCCCACCGTCGCGCAATGCTCTGGACTTCCTCGACGCACCAAAAAGGTTGGGCAGCTTCATGGATAGCCGGCTTTGGCGGCTGCTGCTGGCTCCCGGTCGCGGCATCGGACGGCTGGTCACCGGCGCGGTCGGGTTGGCGATGAAGGCGCTGTCCACCGTGCTCGGATCGCAAATGCTTGCCGACGCAGCCGGTTTCGTCCAGATGCTCGATACCACCTTCGGCGGGTTCCGCGAGAAGGCCGACCGCACCTATGAGCTGCTCAAGCGGCGCGGTACTCAGTTTGTGGTGGTGTCGGCGGCCGAGCCCGACGCGCTGCGGGAGGCGTCGTTCTTCGTCGACCGACTCTCTGAGGAACACATGCCGCTGGCCGGCCTGATCCTCAACCGCACCCACCCGACGCTGTGCGATCTGCATGCCGACAAAGCGCAGGAGGCCGCAGAGGAGATCGAGAAGAAAGATCCCAACGCATTGGCGGCTGCGGTGCTACGGATTCACGCGAACCGGGCTTCGACGGCCAAGCGTGAGGTCCGGCTGCTGTCGCGGTTCACCGGCGCGAACCCGCATGTGGCGATCGTCGGGGTGCCTTCGCTGCCATTCGACGTTTCCGACCTGGAGGCGCTGCGGGCCATCGCCGATCAGATCACCGGCGAAGCCTCCGCTGCGTAACCGCGAATCAGACGGGCAGCTAGCCCGCGATGCGTCCGACGACGGCCTCGTCGGTGACGAAGTCGTCCTATACGGCGTTGCGGTCTA
>DATFCF010001036.1:0-2864 GCA_035253445.1 Mycobacterium sp. | reverse complement strand
CGGAGTCCACACCGGCGGCGACCTCGAGCACTTGCGCCAGCCCGGCGGACCGGCCGGTGATGGCGACCATCTCGTGTGCACATCCCCGCAGCAACGCGATGGGATCGTCCTGTGCCATGGCGTCTCGCATCTCGTGACGATCCGCCACCGGCACCGGCCGATCGTCGCCGGCGACCGCCCAGTCCAGCGCCAGCTTGAGCAGGTCGACCTTGCCGCCGACCGCCGTGAACACCGTCTTACGGCTGACACCGGCGGCCTCGGCGACCGCATCGATCGTCGTAGCCCCGTAGCCGTTATCGACGAACAAGCGAGAAGCCGCGGCGACGATGGAGCGCCGCGTCGCCTGCGCCTGCGCGGCGCGTAGCTCGGAGCGGTAGTCGCGCTTGACAGAGGCGGACATTCTAGGTAACTCTTAGTGTATTCATTACACTGAATACTACCTTAAATTGGAGCACATGTGCGAACCGTCATCGTCGGAGCGGGCCCGACCGGTCTGTTCACCGCGATCGCGCTGGCGCGGCGCGGTCACGACGTATCTGTGGTCGACCGCGATGCGGGACCGTCGCAGGCGAGCGCCGGTGCGGGGTGGCAGCGAAAGGGCGTTATGCAGTTTCACCACGCCCACACATTCCGCAGGCAGGTCGTCGATGCGCTGCGATCCGAAATGCCGGATGTACTAGACGATCTGACCACTGGCGGAGCGGTCATCGCGATGACGCCCGACAACCGGCCCGTCGCATTGTTGTGCCGGCGGATGGTCTTCGAGCGGGTGCTACGTGGTACGGCGAAGACACAGCACGGCGTCACGCTCGTCACCGGTCACGTCGACGGATTGGTGCAGGACCGGGGGCGGACGGCTGGTGTCGCGGTCGGCGGCCGCACGGTCGTGGGCGATGTTGTCATCGACGCAGCCGGCCGGGCCGGCAGAATCACCGGTGACATTCGCCCGCCGGCGCAAGGCGGCGACTGCGGGGCCGTGTATGTCACGCGGCAGTACCGGCTGCACGACGGCGCGACAGCCGGACCGGTCAACTCGCCGATCGGCCTGTCCTTGGGATTCCCAGGCTACTTCGCCATTGCGTTCATCCATGACAGCGGCGCATTCTCGATCACCTTCACGCACGACGGCAGCGACAAGCGGCTCCGCCTGCTGCGGCATGACGATGTCTTCGACGATGCCGTTCGCGCCATTCCACGACTCGCCGACTGGATCGAACCGTCACGGTCGCAACCGATCTCGGCGGCACTGCCGGGCGGCCGGCTATCCAACTCCTACCGAAGTCCGGACGGCAGGCCAGCGATGCCCGGTTTGATCGCGGTCGGTGACGCGGTGTGCACCACCACACCGCTGGCGGGGCGCGGCGTGGCACTGGGGCTGATGCAGGCCCGCCAGCTCGCGCGGCTTCTCGATCAGCATTCGAGCGACATCGATTACGCGACAACGCAATTCGACACGTGGTGCGAGGACAACATTCGGCCGTGGTTCGAGGACCACCGCGATACCGACGCCGATCGAATGCGCCGGTGGTCGGGTGGGGATGTCGATCTGAGCCGCCGGCTGCCGTCTGACCTCATCGTGGCCGCGGCCGAGGCCGATCCGGCCCTGAAGGACATCGTCGGCCCCTACACGACGATGGACGCACTGCCCGCCACCCTGGCCCCCGCCGAACCCCGCGCTCGTGCACTGTTCGCCGAGGGCTGGCGGCCTCCCGTGCCAGAGGGACCCACGCGCGACGAACTCAGCGCGGTGGTGTCCAGGACACGGGCAGCCGCTTGATGCCATGAATGAATGCCGACAGCAGTCGTGATGGCTCTTCGGTGGCCTCGATGTCGGGCATCTGGCGGTGCAGTTCCTCGAAGGCGACGCTGATCTCGCGGCGGGCCAGGTTGGCGCCGAGGCAGAAATGCGCGCCGCCACCACCGAATCCCACATGCGGGTTCGGTGCGCGAGCGACGTCGAACAGCCACGGGTTGGGAAACTTCTCCTCGTCGCGGTTGGCCGAGACGTACCACAGCGTGGCCTTGTCGCCGGCGGCCATCTGCGTTCCACTTAGCTCGAGGTCTTCGGTGACCCGGCGCCGCATGTAGATCACCGGCGACGCCCACCGCACGATCTCTTCCACTGCGGTAGGGGCCAACTCGTCGTAGTTGGCCCACCATTTCGCGCGCTCATCGGGATACCGCGTGAGCGCCAGCACGCCGTGGCTGATCGCGTTGCGGGTGGTCTCGTTGCCTGCGACCACCAACAGGATGAAGAACGACGCGATTTCGGCTGACGTGAGCCGCTCGCCATCGACGTCAGCCTGGACCAGCGCGGTGGTCAGGTCGTCGCTCGGGTTGACCCGACGGTCCTCGGCCAGCGCCGTGGCGTAGCCGCCGATGTCCATCGCCACCTGTACGAACTCTTCGTAGTCGGTGGCGATGTCCTGGTCGCCGAAGCCGAGGATCACGTTCGTCCAGTGGAAAATGCGCTGATGGTCCTCCTCGGGGATGCCCATCATGTCGCAGATCACCTGCAGCGGCAGTAGGCCGGCAAGCTCGGTGACCGCCTCACCCTTGCCGTCGGGATGCTTGGCGATCATCTCTTCGACGTTGCGGCGGGCGCGCTCTCGCACGGACGCCTCCGCGCGGGCCACCACCTTGGGTGTGAACGCCCTGCTGACGATGTTGCGCAACCGCAGGTGTCGCGGATCGTCCATGACGATCATCGACCCGAAGTACTCCGACAGTTCCGGGTTGGCGTCGTTGATGACGATGCTGGGGCTCGAACTGAACAGGTGTGGATGGCGGCTGGCGTAGAAGACGTCGTCATGCCGGGTCAGCGCCCAATGGCCGACGTGGTCGTCGGTGGCCGGCGATTCCAG
>DATFCF010001035.1:0-3097 GCA_035253445.1 Mycobacterium sp. | reverse complement strand
GCTAATTGTCGGCCTCGTCGAGATCAGCTCGGTAATCGTTTACACCAAGGTGCAATCCAAGCCGGGTCCCGGCGTCGGCATCTTCGCCTAGCTATTGAAGCAGTAGCGCAGCGGGCGGCCGAGGCGGCGCACCGGGTGATGAAATACGTGGCCGCGGCGAAGCACTGGTACAGCCACGAGTAGCGCTGTTCAATCCCCGGCGCGTCCGTGTACCACAACTCGGCGTCGAGAATCAGTCCCGGAACAGCCCGCTCGATTGCGCGGGGGTCGTTGATGCGCCAGTCTGTTTGTGCGCCTGAGACTTTCACACATCCATAGCGCTGCAGAAACCGCACTCCGTGCCGGCCGTAGCCGCCGAACAGCATCTCCATGCGCGGAAAGTACTCGGTGAGGCGTCGCAGCAGGGCTAGGCCGTCGACGGCCTGCCGGTAGGGCGTCAGGCCGTCGGCGATGACGAGCACAGGGGTTTCGCCGGAGATGGTTTCGAGCAAACGTGGGTCGCTCGGCGATGCGGCGAGCGATTGCGTGCCGCCCCACAGCGGAAAGAGTCGCTGCCGCAACTCGATAACGTCGGGAAGGTCGATGACATACCAGCGCACGGTGGGCGGCGGATCGACCCGACACACGCGGGTATCCAAACCGCAGCCGAGGTGCAGCACGGTGCACTCGGGACGGGGGTCGAGGAATTGCTGGGCCCAGCCGTCGTAGGCCTTCGCACGCACGGCCAGCCAGAGTTGATCGCTGCGCAGGAGTCAGGCCGCCTAAGGTGGATCGATGCAAGCCACGTCGCAGACCACCGTCGCCGCACCGATCGAGGTCGTGTGGGACACGCTGACCGATCACGTCGGGATGATGGGCTGGGGGCCCGGCGTAACCGTGACGATGGACCGGCCCGGCACCGCCGACGCCAACGGGGTCGGTGCGGTCCGCCGGATTGCGACGCCAGGCCCGGGTGCCGACATCGTCGAGGAGGTCGTGACCTACGAGCCTCCCCACGTGATGGGCTACAAGGCGCTGTCGGGGACACCGTTTCCCGGCTACACCGGCGAGGTGCGGCTGACCCCGGCGGGCGCCGGCACGCACATCAACTGGACTATCTCGTCGACGGCATCGTTCCCGTTGGTGAAGGCGCCACTCAAGGTGATCAGCCAGGTGCTGCTGCGTCTACTGGCCCGTGCGTGCGTGAAGGCGCACCGCGGCTAGTGCTGCCCGCAAGCAGTTTGCTGCCCTCTGGTCGTTGCGACCTGGTGCTGGATGGGATGCCGCGCGATGAGGCGGGTGGTAAGCGTTTCGGGCCTGTGGCCTGAATTGGTGCATTGGGCCTTCCGGTTTGCTTGCTAATGTTCAGTCGAGTGCTTAGCGCAGGGTGTTCAGGAGCGAAACAGGGGACCGCGGCGTCCAAAGCGAGCGAGCCGTTGAAGGTCGATCCGACCGAGCTGCGTCTGACGGCGGGCAAGCTCGACGGTCACGCGAGCGGTTTTCGGACAGCACATGAAACGGCGCAGTCGCGGGCGAGCAAGACAGCACTCGGGTCAGGTCTGGCCGCTGCCGCGTTGCCGGCGATGCTGGAGGCCTGGGAGTCCGACGGCGCGGTTTGAACAGCATTTCGCGACATACGCAGAGCAACATCGTGAGGCGGCGGCCAGGTATGAGCGCACCGATACCGACAACGCAGGCGGGATCGACGATGTGAGTCCTGCGCTGTGAGTTGACTTCATGGCGTTGAACTTGACGGAGCTGAAGGAGTGGCCCCCCGAGATCGCCGCGCTGGCCCAATAGCGATGTGCATGATGATTTGAAGACGCCTGGACTTGATGCAGAAGACGTCGCGGTGAAGTCCTGGCTAAAGGCACTTTTCGAAATTCACTTCGGTGCCGCTAGTGCAGCGCTGTTGGCTAAGAGCAAGTAACCGCTGAGACATTTCGCGGTCGAGCCAGGCTTCCAGAACATGCTCGGGCGGCTCCGGCCCTTGTCGGACGTGTCGAGGCGTGATGGATGACGCGGCTATTCGCTCGACGCCGAGTGGACGCATCCTCACCTTCGGCGTGGGTCCGTCCGTAAAAGTAAAGTCGGACACTATGGTTGATGACAAGACGGCCCACCTGCAGTCAGAAATCAAGCGTCTCGCCGCAATGCTGAACGCCGAACCCGTCAAGGTGGGCGTCCTGCTGACGAACGACGACCTGAACATCTTTATCGACGACGGCGGCAAGTATCACTACAGCTACTGGGAACGCGGAAGACCAAACTTCGACCGCGTCGGCGAGCTCGATGACGTCCTCTACTGGTATGCCCAGGGGATAGCCCATGACATCGGCAGTGGGTACTCCGCGACAAACAGCGCCCCAAACAGGGACTTCCGTATCTCGTTGTGGGCCAGACAATACGAGGCGCTAAACCAACTCAACCCGCACTGGGCCAAGCGCTGGGTGCGCGAAACCGCGGACAAGTTGCGCGGGTGGGGCAGAGAGGAAGACGTCGAACTGCTGCCAAACATCCCCGAACGAGACGCCTCGCCAGACCCGGACCTCAGATGAGCCCGCTACGCTAACGGCCCGGCAGCAGCGAGCTTTGAATCACCAACTTTGACAGGTCTTCACGCCAGACAGCGCTTCGTCGCGGAAGAGGCTGCTCGGCAACGCGTTGTCGGTGTTGATTCCTGGCTACCTACCCGGCTTGTTCTTCGACGACCTCACGCTCGTCCCAGCGGCGTTCGAGATGGCACGGCGGAACCCTCTCCAACATCCGCACGATCCCCCTGGGGCCCCTGCTGACGGCAGTTAAGAAACAGGGCCCCGACCAGTTTGACCAGTCAGAGCCCATTTCCTGCGACGACGCGAGTCGGGGTGGCGGGATTCGAACCCACGACCTCTTCGTCCCGAACGAAGCGCGCTACCAAGCTGCGCCACACCCCGCGTGAAGCCACGACAGCGTATCGCACAGGCCCGGTCGGAGGCCAAACGCATATCGTGGCCTGCGAGTTCTGCATGAGAGCTGTGATTCGGCACGAATGACGACGCTGGTGCAGAACTCGCGAAGGTCCGCTCGCGAAGGTGCAGCGCTCGCGAAGGTGCAGAACTCGCGAAGGTGCAGAACT
>DATFCF010001034.1:0-11525 GCA_035253445.1 Mycobacterium sp. | reverse complement strand
GTTCGCGACGATGGGCTGCCTGTACCCCGACCGCATCTTCCTCGGTGTCGGCACCGGTGAGGCGCTCAACGAGATCGCCACCGGGTACGAGGGGGAGTGGCCGGAGTTCAAGGAGCGTTATGCGCGGTTGCGCGAGGCGGTCCGGCTGATGCGCGAGCTGTGGCTGGGTGACCGCGTCGACTTCGAGGGTGAGTACTACAAGACGAAGGGCGCCTCGATCTACGACGTACCGGAGGGGGGCATCCCGATCTACATCGCCGCGGGCGGACCGCAGGTCGCCAAGTACGCAGGCCGCGCGGGGGACGGGTTCATCTGCACCTCCGGCAAGGGCGAGGAGCTGTACAAGGACAAGCTCATCCCCGCCGTGAAAGAAGGTGCGGCGGCCTCGGGCCGCAACGCCGACGACATCGACCGGATGATCGAGATCAAGATCTCCTACGACCCCGATCCCGCGGCGGCACTGGAGAACACGCGGTTCTGGGCGCCGCTGTCGCTGACCGCCGAGCAGAAGCACAGCATCGACGACCCAATCGAGATGGAGAAGGCCGCCGACGCGCTGCCCATCGAGCAGGTTGCCAAGCGCTGGATCGTCGCGTCAGACCCCGACGAGGCTGTCGAGAAGGTCGGCCAGTACGTGACATGGGGACTGAACCATCTGGTGTTCCACGCCCCCGGCCACGACCAGCGCCGCTTCCTCGAACTCTTCCAAAAGGATCTGGAGCCCAGACTTCGGCGGCTCGGCTGATCCGAACGCTCGTGACCGCTGTAGCCGCGGTCGCGACGACGGTCGCGCTGTCGGGGCTGGTGGCGCGATATCTGCCGGTGGACGGTCACGTTGTGCTGGTCCTCGCCGCAGCATCGCCATACCTGATGGCCGCGGGTCCCGTCGGGATGCTGCTGTTCGGGCTGGCCCAGCGGTGGGTGCCCGCCCTGCTCGCCGCGTGCCTGTGCGTGGTGATGTTGGGCGTTCAGGCGCCTCGGTACCTGGGTCCGGAACCCATTTCGATGCCGGCCGCGACCGTCCGGGTGATGACCGCGAATCTCGGTATGGGACAGGCAGATTCGCGTGCCGTCGCCGCCTTCGCGCGTGAGTCCGCGGATGTGCTGGTCCTGCAGGAGATGACGCCGGAGGCGGCGACCGGGCTGTCTTCGGCTGGACTCGACGATGTGTTTGCGCACCGGGTGATCGACCCGCGCCCTCTGGCGTCTGGGATCGGGGTGTGGAGTCGCTACCCGATCGTCGAGTCGGGCGGCCTGCAGGGGTATTCACTGCCTCTGCTGTGGGCGCGCCTATCGGTGCCGGGCGTCGTCACCGATCCGACCGTGGTGGCCGTTCATCTGGCCGCACCCTGGCCGCAGCCCATCGAGGACTGGCGTCGCGATATCGCGCGGTTCGTCGTCACGCTGCGAGAACTGGCTGACGACGCGGGCGCAGGCGCGGTGATCGCGGCGGGCGATCTCAATGCCACCATCGACATGGCGCCGTTCCGGCGGCTGCTGAATGAGGGCTACCGGGACGCCGCCGAGCAGGCGGGCGCCGGCTTGACACGCACCTACCCGAGTCAGCGCTGGCGCCCACCAATGCTGGGGATCGACCATGTCCTGGTGTACGGCTGCGCGGCGACGTCGGCGCGAACGATGGCGCTGCCGGGTTCCGACCACCAAGGCCTGGTCGCCACCGTCGACGTCCCGGTCGACCCAACCGCCAGCTGACCGTCGCTTGGGCCTCATGCCCGCGACGGGCATCGATCACGTGGCGGGCGTAGGTCGTCCCGCCGTTCGGTAAATGCGGAACCGTTCGTCGCCGGTGGCACCGTAGACCGAGTGGACCAGCGTCCCGAGACCGGCGCCGTCGGACCACAGCGTGGGGTATCTGATGTTCAGAGCGTCGGCGTCGGAGATGACCGGATTGCTGGCGACGATGTACTTCACGCCGAAATCCCACGGCCGGTTCAGCACGGTGGTGAAGTCGTAATCACTGGTGATGACAAACTGTTTCGGGTTTCTCGACGCCAGCCAGACCCCCCAGGTGTTGAAGGTGTCCATCAGCACCGAACCGTCCGGCAGCCCCTTGCGGTCGAAGTAGCCCGCCAGCGATCGATCGTTGACCATCAGTCGCCGGTACCACTGCTCGGTGGGTGGGAAGCGCTCGGGATCGAGCAACGACTTGAAGCCGAACTGCAACTGTTGGTTGCCGATGCGTTCGTTGGACATCGCATGCACGGTGACGGGCAGCCCGATGGCCAAGGACGCGCATAGCAGTCCTGCGCCCACCCGGCTCGGCACGCTGTCGGCGCGCCACCACGTGCGCGCCGACGTGGCGACCGGCTCCCAACACACCAACGCGACGCAGATCACCAGCGGAATCGCGAGCAGATAGAACCGGAACCACCCGAACGTGGTCGACGAGTACTGGCCCCATGCCGCGAACGCCAGAATCGGTCCAAAGGTGAATACCGGGACCAGCGCATCGACCTTCCTGCTGAGCACGCCGAGCGCGAGTGCACCCGCCGCCGCGAGTCCGACGAACGGTTGCATGCCCAGCATTCGCGCGGCGATCACCACCCAGTCGTCGGAGGCGGCTTGGGCCAGCGGTCCGGCACGTGCCACCGCTCCAGCCACCTGGCTGCCGTTGCCGTACTGCGATGTCAGCGTCGCGAACGCCTCACCGGAAACCACCCAGCCGGTCAACGCCCAGGTGGTGAACGCGGCCGCCAACGGGAACACCACGATGATCACGCTCAGGACCGCCGAGTTGAGGCGGTTGGCACGCTCGGAACGACGGAAGGCGACCACCGCGACGAGTACGGCCGCACCGCAGGCGGCCGGGACGATCTCGTAGCGAGCCAGGTACCCGATTCCCAAAGCGACTCCTGCCCAAGCCAAGTCGCCGATCCGCTGGTCGTTCACCCATCGCATCAAGTGGCGGGCGCACCACAGGACGCAGAATGTCTGCGCCGCTTCGCTCATCCCGGACGCGCCGTAGATGACTATCATCGGTTGCAGCGCGAAGCACGCGACTGCGAGCCAGCGCCAGACCGCGCCAACGCCGCGGTCCAGTGCGATGCGCCGGACCATCA
Organism: Mycobacterium sp.; assembly: GCA_035253445.1. Classification (GTDB taxonomy): domain Bacteria; phylum Actinomycetota; class Actinomycetes; order Mycobacteriales; family Mycobacteriaceae; genus Mycobacterium. The sequence goes on along the minus strand of DATFCF010001034.1, from coordinate 8,445 downwards.
CTGCCGCGCCCGCCATGAACAGGGCGCTCTGCGCCACGCCTGCAAGGCCGTGGGTCTTCAGCTCCGGCCACCACCGGCTGAGTTGCAACACCGGGATTTCGACCAGGCTGGGCAGCGGGTTCCACACGAAACCGATCGCCGAAAGGTGCGGCTGGCGGCTCATCGACACGTATCCGGCGTTGGCGACCCGGCTCGGGGCGTCCGGGTCGAACATGTTGTACCGGACGACGAGCACCGCACCGACCGCGAAATACAACGTGGCCAGGAGCGCGAAGAGCATCACGCCCCACCGCCTTGCAGGAGCGGTCACAGCGTCACCTCGTGACACGCCGTCGCCGGATCAGGACCCAGGCTGCCGCAATGACCACTGCGCACGCGCCCATCGCGAGTGTCAGCCAGGCCCACCACTTCCAGCCGTCTCCCGGATACTCGTTGACCAAGCCTCCACCTTCGCGGACGGTGAGGTTGACGGTCTCTCCAGCTGCGCCGGTGGCGACTACGTCACCCGTGAGTGACGCCCACCTGTTCGGTAACGCACGGATGTAGTCGAAGCTGGCGTCGACCAGCGACCAGTCGCCGCTGCCCGATACGGCCAGCACGGTGCGGCCCTTGTCCGTGAACGCCTGCACCACGCCGAGAGCTCCGTTGAGATCGACGTCGGTGGCGATGCTTCCGTTGACGTCCACAGTGTTCGGGCCGCCTGGTTGCAGCGGCGCGTTCATCTGCGCTCGGGCCAGTTCGTCGCTGCCTGTGACGGCGAGCAGTGCGGTACTTGACGCGGCGCTGTCGGCGAACGTGGTCAACCGTGGCCGAAGGGTCACTGCGGTCTGCTGGCCCATCAGGTTGATTGCCTGTGCGGCGTAAGGCAAGTGGTCGGCACTGTCGACCGCGACATCGAACTCGGGGGTGAGCGCCATCGGCAGAATGGGAAATCCGCCGCGGTTGTGCGTACCGGGTGTGACGGTCACTGTCGAACCAGGGTCGAGCGTGAAGGTCACCCGGTCGTTCATCGGCGCGCACTCCTGACGCGGAACATATCGAAGTTCCAGTGCCATACCGACATTCGAGGTGATCGACTCGGCGGGAATGTCGCCGGTCACGTCAAGCACGCCGGAGTTGTCCAGGCTGCGGGTGGCCAGCACCGTCGAACCCGAACGAATCAGGATCGAGCCCTCGCCGCCGACGACCGGGGTGTACTTGGCCTTCAAGTGGACCGTGGCGTTGCTGATCGGGCCGACACCGAACGCGCCGACGTCGAAACCTGCGTAGAGCGTGCTGGTGCCAAGGACTGACGTCGATCCCGTCATCCCGAGTTGGTCAAAGGTCTTGATGTTGGTCGACTGCGCGATGTCAGTGCGGGCGGAAAGCACTACCGCCGAAGTGGTTTGGGCCAAGCCGACGCGCCGGTCAGCCAACAGGTCGACCTGTTGCATCAGCTCGTCGCCAGCACCGGTGATGGCCAGCACGGCGTCCGGTGTTCCCGGGTTCTCCACCGTGATACCCGCTTGCTGGCCGTCGCGGATGTCGATCACGCGGCTTGTCATACCCGCTGTCGGTGGTCTCTCGGCCGATGTGGCGACACCGATGTTCACAGGCATCGGGCGGTAGAGGCGGGTCAGTCCGGCGACCAGGTCGAGGGCGGCCTGTTGCTGGTTCTCACTCGGGTTGGGACCGACGTTGATGACGATCTCGTCGAGATAGCCGGGCAGGAAACCTGCCACTGTGGTGGGATCAGGAGTTGGGCCCGAGAAGGTGGCCGCAAGCTGGCTCATCGTGAGTGAGGGAGGTTGGGCGCAGCTGTTGGTCGGCGGATTATTCTCGCGCAGAATGAAACTCAGTGGTGCCTTGCCGTCGGTCACCCGCGCGGCCGAGATGTCGATGCTGAACGGCACCGTGGTGACGCCGGCGGGCAACACGATGCTGCCGAGCACGACTCCCTGCGCATCCATGACGTCGACTCGCCCGTCGAGGACGTTGACGACCGATCCGATCTGGCCGGTGAGGAACGACGGCCCGACGCCTTCTGGCACGGGAACATAGGCGTCGACCGCCTGGTTGGAGCCGATCAGGTCCAGCCTTTCGGGCAGTCCCAACTGGCTCCAGCCGATCGCCGGCGTCACGTTCGGTTCGGTGACCGCGCTGACGTACGGCTCCGCGGATGCGACGGGTCCGGCAGGTAGCGCGGTTTGGCCGGCTACGGCGCCGACGATGGCAAGCGGCACGACAAGTGCTCGCGCGATGATGTGCATTACTTTCCTCCGATGGTTTGGGGTGAGTCGACGGAATGGGTGAGACCGTGAACCGTCTTCTCCCAGAAGAACGGACGGAACACCAACTGGTACAGGGCTTTCAGAGCCGCAATTGACTGCAGGATCCAGTAGAACGGCGCCAGCATGGCGGCCCACCACAGGTGGGGTTTACCGAGTGCCTGCGTGGCGATCAGGCCCACGAAGATCGACACCGGTGCCCCGACAATGAACAACGCCAAACAGATGTAGTAGGTCAGCGGCGGGAAGAGGTCAGCCACGAACGTGGGCCTGCCAAGCACCCACACCACCATGGTGAACCAGAAGAGCAGATTGAGCGCGCTGGTCAGCGGCACTCCGCCGGTCATGTTGATCAGGCGAAGGGTGGCCTTGGTGCCGATCTCATCGCGCAGTGCCACGGGGTTGCGCAGGTGGACCAGCATGGTCTGCAGGTAGCCCTTGTACCAGCGCGAACGCTGCCGGATCCAGTTGACTACATCAGAGTTGGCTTCCTCCAACGTGATCGAGTCGAGGATCAGTGTCCGGTAGCCGTGTCGCGCCAGGCGAACACCAAGATCGGCGTCCTCGGTGACGTTGAACTCGTCCCAGCCGCCGATCTCGCGCCACACTTTCGTCGGCATGTGGTTAGAAGTGCCGCCGAGTGGCACCACACATCGCAACTCTTCGACGGCGGGCAACACCACGCCGAACCACTGGTCGTACTCAAGGGAGAACCACCGGGTGAGCAGGTTCTGCCGCTCATTGAAGTACGCGAGGCGCGCTTGTAGGCAACCGATTTCAGCCGGAGTGTGCCGGAACGCGGCAACCGCACGGCGCAGCTGTAGCGGTTCTGGAATGTCCTCGGCGTCGTAGATCGTCACCAATTCGCCCTTCAGATCGGGCAGTGACATGCCGTAGTTGCACGCCTTGGGCTTGGTCTTGGGCATGCTGTGAGGGACCAGGACGATCCGCACTGATTGCAGGTCTGCGTCGAAGAGCGCCGTCTGCGTTGCGATGTCGTCTTCTTCGACCAGCAGCAGGATCTCGAGTTTTTCACTGGGGTAGTCGAGCTTGCCGACTCCGTTGATCAGATTGGTGACGATGGCGGGCTCGTCGTAAACCGGCAGCAGGACCGTGTAGACCGGGAGTTCGTCGTCGGTCAGCATCATCGCTTCCTCGTCGCTGACGCGGATCAACGCCGACGATCGCAAGCCCCTGAGTACCAAATAGTTTCGGTCGAGCGTCGAGCACAGGTACAACATGGCAATCAGGCCGGTCACCATGGGTGGAATCACGTGCGGCAAGACGACGATGATGCTTGCGAAAAGCGCCGCTGCGCAGCCGATGCCGATCAACGACTTGTGGCCGAGGAGCGTGCGGGCCGAGAAATGGGCCGGTAGCGCCACGCGACGGCTGGTATCAGTCATGGACGGCGGCCGCGCGTTCGGTGCCGGGGGAGTCCACCAGCAGGTTGATCACGGTGGCCGCACGCTGGGCGACAAGTTCGTCGACTTGACCACCGTCGTCGGGCTGCTGCCGGGCTATCCACAGCGCGGGCTTGATGGACGTGTCGAGTAATGACAGCGGGGCGGGGGCTGGCGGCGGTTGATCGCTGCCGGCTGTCTGGTTGACGATCACGGTGACACGTTGCGAAGCGGTGCCGCTCTGCCAGACCCAGGTGACGGCATACCAGTCGACCACGGCGCCGTCCGTCGCTGCGTCAGCGTTGGTGTGGATGATCCTGGCGCCCGCGGGCATCGAATCGCCTGTAGCAGGGCGGTATTCGACCGGCCTGCTAGTGGGATACCAGGTCGCGTCGGCGAAGTCGTCGAGAGCCGCCGGTTGCCCGGTCGTGATGACGTCGACCGCCGCGGGCGGCATCCCGGCTTCGGCCGGAACGGGATAGCGGACCAGCGTCGCGTCAGGTCCGAGAAACCGTGTGATGAACGGGAAGACCTCCGGCGCACCCAGGCCTGCCCTCTCGATCCAGTCGACAGCAGCCCGAGAAGCGTGATGGTCGCTCGTGTGCGGCGGATTGAGCGCCAGCAGCACCGCCGCGATCAGTACCAGGATCATCAGCGACACTCGTGAACGATGCGGCAGGTCGGTCCACGCGCTGGTGGTTGCCGGGTCACCGCGGAGGAGCATGACCACGGTGACGACAGCGGGCACGATGCCCGCGACGAGCATGACCGTTACCGCGAGACCGAGGTGATCGCCGACTACCAGCGCAACTGCGGTGGCGCTTGCCAAGCACACAACAGTGGCCAATAGGCGCTGCCTTGGCGGCGCCACACGCCCGGCGAGAAACACCGCAAGTGCGCCGATGCCGCTTGTGAGCAGTGTGACCGCGGTGTCGGAGCCGCCGAACGCGGCCACTGTCATCAGAAAGGGCAGCGGGCTGATGCAGCAGGTTACGAACAGCCACAGTTGCCACATCCGCACGACGTGCCGGATGCCGAACATGATCGCGAGCAGGCACGCGATCCAAAGCACGACACCCAACAGATCCAACTGCCACAGTCCCGACAACGTCGGCATCCGTTGCTGCACCAGATGAATTCCGGTGAAGCCGAGCAGGCCGACCACGGCGGCAACGATCCAGTCCGATTCGGCGTCGTTGACGCCCCTTGGTGCCTGCCGGTAACCCGTCGCGATCACGGCGGTCAGGATCGGCAGGACGAGCAGAACCACCGCCCGCGAGCCGGATATCGCGTTGCCGATGACGTCGGCGATCACGAACGCATACGCGGCGCAGGACAAGATGCCGACAAACGCCAGGCGAGGCCAGTAGCGCTGCGTTACCGGTGTCGAGTGAAGGCGCGGAACCTCTGCCGAAACAAGCGGGCGCGCGAGGGTGTCGATCATCATTTTTCGGGGTCACCTCATTGGGTGGCCGAAATGTGGCCACCAGTTATGAACTTTGCAATGCCAATTACGGGGTGTGTACCCGCACTTACGTCGCCGAGGACGGTATCAGCAAATTACGCAACGAATTGTGTCGTATGGGGTAAATCACACCCCCGTCAATATTCAGGCGACGGCGAGTGGCCTGATGCCGCTGGATTTGGAAGGCTCTGACGCGTGCCCGACGCCGCCAAGTTTGCGATCTACGTCGCTTCGCCCGAGGGTGACACCGGCAAGTCGACGATCGCGCTCGGCATCCTGCACCGGCTGGCGGCCACCGTCGCCAAGGTCGGCGTCTTCCGCCCGATCACCCGGCTGGGCGAGGAGCGGGACTACATCCTGGAGCTGCTGCTCGAACACGCCACCGCGGGTCTGCCGTACGAACAGTGTGTGGGCGTCAGCTATCAGCAGTTGCACGACGATCCCGACGCCGCGCTCGCCGACATCGTCGACCGGTTCCATCAGGTGGCCGGCCAGTGCGACGCCGTATTGGTCGTCGGCAGCGACTACACCGACGTCGCCGCCCCGAGCGAGCTCACGATGAACGCCCGCATCGCCGCCAATCTCGGTGCGCCGGTGGTGCTGGCAGTGAAGGCAAGAGGCCGCACCCCCGACCAGGTCGCCCAGATGGTCGAGGTGTGCCTGGCCGAGATAGCGGCCCAGCACGCACACACCGCGGCGGTCGTGGCCAACCGGTGCGAGCCGTCCCAGATGGCCGCAGTCGCCACGGCGTTGAAGTCGTTCGCGCCGAAGACATATGTACTGCCAGAGGAGCCGCTGTTGGTGGCGCCGTCGGTGGCCGAGCTACAGGCAGCCGTCGAGGGCACCGTACTGCGGGGCGACGCGGCGCTGCTGAGCCGCGAGGTGATGGATGTGCTGGTGGCCGGCATGACCGCCGAGCACGTGCTGGAGCGGCTCACCGAGGGAGTCGCCGTCATCACTCCCGGTGACCGCTCGGACGTCGTGCTCGCGATGGTGAGTGCCCATGCAGCCGAAGGCTTTCCGTCGCTGTCGTGCATCGTCCTCAACGGTGGGCTGGAACTACACCCGTCGATCGCGTCACTGGTATCGGGGCTTGGCCTGAGGCTGCCGATCATCGAAACTCCGTACGGAACGTTCGAAACGGCCAGTCGCGTGGCGGCCGCACGCGGGCGGGTCACCGTGCAGTCCCACCGCAAGATCGACACCGCTCTGGCGCTGATGGAAACCCACGTCGACACCGCGGATCTGCTTGCGCAGCTGGCCATTCCGATCCCGACGGTGGTCACCCCGGAGATGTTCACCTACCAGCTGCTGGATCGGGCGCGTGAGGACCGCAAGCGCATTGTGTTGCCAGAAGGCGATGACGACCGCATCCTGCAGGCGGCCGGCCGGCTACTGCAACGCGGGGTCGCTGAGCTGACCATCCTCGGTGACGAGGCTCAGATTCGGCCCCGCGCCGCAGAACTCGGGGTCGACCTGTCGGCGGCGGCGGTGCTCAACCCACAGACCAGCGACCTGTGCGACAAGTTCGCCGAACAGTATGCCGAGTTACGCAAGCACAAGGGCGTCACCGTCGAGCAAGCCCGCGAAATCATCCACGACGTCTCGTATTTCGGGACGATGCTGGTACACAACGACATGGTCGACGGCATGGTGTCGGGAGCACGGCACACCACCGCACACACGGTTCGGCCCTCGTTCGAGATCATCAAGACGCTGCCCGACGTTTCGACCGTTTCCAGCATCTTCCTGATGTGCCTGGCCGATCGTGTGCTGGCCTACGGCGACTGCGCGATCGTTCCCGATCCCACGTCCGAACAGCTCGCCGACATCGCGATCTCCTCGGCGCGCACCGCCGCCCAGTTCGGCATCGACCCGCGGGTGGCCATGCTGTCGTACTCGACGGGCACGTCGGGCACCGGCGCAGACGTCGACAAAGTCAGGGCGGCAACGGAACTAGTGCGTGAGCGGCAGCCGGATCTGCTCGTCGAGGGGCCCATTCAATACGACGCCGCGGTGGAGCCCTCGGTGGCCAAGACCAAGATGCCCGAATCCAAGGTCGCAGGACGGGCTACGGTGCTGATCTTCCCCGACCTCAACACCGGCAACAACACCTACAAGGCCGTACAGCGCAGTGCAGGCGCGATCGCGATCGGCCCGGTGTTGCAGGGCCTGAAGAAGCCAGTCAACGACCTGTCACGAGGTGCCCTGGTCGAGGACATCGTCAACACGGTCGCGATCACCGCCATTCAGGCGCAGGGACAGCGTTCGTGAGCGGTCCGCGATCGGTCCTGGTCATCAATTCGGGTTCGTCGTCGCTGAAATTCGCTGTTGTCGAGCCTGATTCGGGAAACATGGTCGCCGACGGCATCGTCGAACGGATCGGGGAAGGGCCGGTCGCCGACCACGCCGCTGCGCTGCAGGCGGCATTCGACCAGCTGGAGGAGTCCGGGCAGCGGCTCGACACTCTAGGGCTGGTCGCGGTCGGGCACCGGGTCGTACACGGCGGCCCGGATTTGTACCGGCCGACGCTGGTGGACGACGCACTGATCGCAAAGCTCGACGAGCTCTCGCCCCTTGCGCCGCTGCACAATCCGCCGGCGGTGCTCGGCATTGCCGTCGCACGCAAGGCGCTGCCCGATCTGCCACACATCGCCGTCTTCGACACCGCGTTCTTCCACGACCTTCCGCCCGCGGCGTCGACGTACGCCATCGACAAAGACATCGCCGCGCAGTGGCATATCCGGCGTTACGGATTCCATGGCACCTCACATCAGTACGTCAGTGAGCAGGCGGAGGCGTTCTTGGGCGTGCCGCTGGCGTCGCTGAGCCAGATCGTGCTGCATCTCGGCAATGGTGCGTCGGCATCGGCGATCGTCGGTGGGCGTCCGGTGGACACCTCGATGGGCTTGACGCCGATGGAGGGCTTGGTGATGGGCACCCGCTCCGGCGACGTCGACCCTGGCGTGATCACCTATCTGTGGCGTACCGCCAAGATGAGCGTCGAGGACATCGAGTCAATGCTCAACCGCCGAGCCGGTGTTCGCGGTCTCGGCGGTGAGATCGACTTCCGGGTGCTGCACCAGCGCATCGCGGCCGGTGAGGAGGCCGCGCAGCTGGCCTACGACGTCTACATCCACCGGCTGCGCAAGTACATCGGCGCCTACCTGGCGGTGCTGCGGCACACCGATGTCATCAGCTTCACGGCGGGGATCGGCGAGAACGACCCGGCGGTGCGCCGCGACGCGGTGTCCGGCATGGAGGAGCTGGGCATCGTGCTCGATCAGCGCCGCAACCTGGGCGGCGGCAA
>DATFCF010001033.1:0-5304 GCA_035253445.1 Mycobacterium sp. | reverse complement strand
CGAGCGAAGAACTGAGCTGCCTCGTCAGCGACGGTCCCATTGACTCGGAGTGGGGCTTCGTTGGCGAGGAGGCCGCGCGGGTCGCGGGGCACGTCGGTTGGCATATCGCGACCGGAACGCCGCCCGGTTGCGATCAGACGGGGGAGTGGGACTGCCCGTGCGACGACTAGCGCCCCCGCGTGTAATCGCCCGCCGGATGCGCGTGATGCGCGAGTAGGGCAGGCCATCGCTACGCGCGGCCGCCTTCGAGATACGCGTCGGCGCGTTGCACCTCGACGACGACGAATGCGTATTCCTCGGCCCCGATTCGATCCAGATCGAGAACGCGAACTGTTCCGGCGTCGCGGTTGACGCTTAACACCGGTCGGCGCAGGCGGCGGCGCGGGTCGATCTCTCGGCCCTCGTCGCTCGCGTCACGGATTTCATGGGTGGCGAACCCCTCGTCGAACACCTCGGTCTTCCAGTTGTCGTCGAGATACAGCGACAGCCGAGCGCCCTGTGTGTTCACGTATCCGGCGGCGGGTTGATCGGCGTGCGTGGGTTCCTGGTCCGCGGTCACCGTGATGCGAGGGACCCAAGTCATGTAGTGCGCGATCAAGTCAGGCAACGCATGGTCGAGGAAGCCGCGGGCCGCAGCCCACGTCTCCACCGTCGCCGTTGGCGCCTTCCACGTCTTGATGATCTCGGTCTCGACATCGCGATAGGTGACGGGTTCGGCGAACGCTTCGACCAGTCGCCATCCCTCACCGATATCGCCGAGGCGGCCCATCAGCATGCCGACGTCCTCGAAGGTCATCGCGGCCTCGCCCGTGAGGACCTTGCGCAGCCGGCTGTGCTCGATCCCGAAGTCACGGCAGAACTCCCGCAGACTCGACGTGAACTGCTCGGCGATATGGGACCGCACAGCTCGGGCGATGTTGTGTTGCAGCTGAGCGGCGGCGCATTCGCTTTGCGTGCCACCTTCGGGGACTCGCCACAGCGGAACGGGAGTCACACCGAATCGGTCGCGGGCACCGGCGAGATAGTTACGCGGTCCAAGCCGCAGGCGTCGAGGCACACCAAACCGTATGTCAAGCCACCCGCTTGACAACCCCCTTTGTAAAGAAGGGGGACCACCGCCTGTTCCCACGAACAGCAACTCGTGTTCCCGCTAGTGGGAACACGAAATTCCACTGCAGGTGCTGTTGCTCCCACGAGCGGCAACGACCCCTTCCGAACACGGCCAACGGCGGTTTTCGCTGCTGCTTACTGGTCGCATGTTCACCCACACCGACCCCGCCGAGACCGTTTCGGTCCTCGATCACCGGCCCTTCTGGGCCCGCCCGGAAAGCACGCAGCGCCGCATGCACGACTACGTCCCGAACCCCAGCCTCGTCCCTGCCGACGAATGGAATGTCATCGCTCCCAGCGTCCGCGCCGTCGTTGCGCTCACCGCCCCCGCCTCCGGACTCGACGCCAAGGGCCTGCTCGGACCACTCGCCCAGTTCTTCGCATGGCGCGTCCGCATCGGCGACACCGTTGACGAACTCGCCGAGTCACTGACCGAGCCGAACATCGCCCGGTTCGTCCGCGAAGTCATGGACAAGAACCTGCGTCCCGGCACCAAGGGCAACTACCGGTCGTGGTTGCGTCGCTGCGCCGAAGCGGTCAACCCGACCGGCCAGAAGTTCCGCCCAACCGGCCTCCACGGCGCTGACGCTCTTGCCCCGTACACGGCCCGCGAGCTCAACAACTGGATCCACTGGGCCAACGGCCTCGCCACCCCACGCGGCCGCGACCTCGCCTCGACACTCATCGCCTGCGGATGCGGCGCCGGCCTGGAAGCCAACGACCTGCGTGTCCTGCGCGGCACCGACGTCGAAGTCCGTCCCGACGACAAAGTCATCGTCCACGTGAAGCAGGCCCGCCGCCCCCGCGCCGTGCCCGTCACGAGCCGCTGGGCCGAAGCTGTCGCCGACGCTGCGGGACGGGCCCACAACGACTACCTCTTCATGCCCGGCCGCACCCCGGCCAACCGCAACCTCGTCACCAACGCCCTCGCCCGCCAGCCCCGCCTGCGCGGTGAAGTCCTCTCGGCGAGCCGCCTCCGCACCACCTGGATCGTCGAACACCTCAACGCCGGCGTCCCGCTGCGCTCCCTCCTCGATGCCGCCGGCCTCACGTCGACCGCAGCGCTCGACCGCTACCTGCCGTTCGTCACCGCCGACGCGGCCACCACCGAGCGCGAGCTGAGCCGCTAATGCCACGCCGCCCCGCCACCAACGCTCCGATCGGCGACGACACGCCGGAAATCCCGGTATTCCCCGCCGCACGCGACTCCGTCGCCATCGAGGACAGCCTCGTACGCCGCGCCCACACGCTCATCACCTTCGACGGCTACGCGGACACCGTCGACAGCTGGTGCCGCGAAGGACTCAAGCCCGGCGGCGCCACCGCCCGCGTCTCAACGACCGCTGTCCTCGTCGGCACCCTCGTCTGCGCCTACGTCCACAAGACCACGGTCAACACGCGGATCGCCGACGTCCTGTTCCGCGAGATCAGCGACGAGATGCGCGCCCTCATCGGCGTCACAACCCTCGACCACCACAGCAACTCCGACGCCGCGACCTACGTCGCCACCAACCGCGCCCTCAACCGCGTCTTCGACGCAACCGACTCATCGGTCCTCGTACGCAACTACCGCCTCAAGAAAGAAGAACACCCCGTGATCCCTCATCGCCGCACGCTCACCGACACTCAGATCCTCCAGATCACGACCCGCCGTAACTGGGTCGCCAACCAGCTGCTCGGCAACACCTTCCGGATGCTGCCCCGCAAAATCCGGCGCAGCTACAAAGGCTCGCTCGCCGTCGACGGCACCCTCATCGAGCAGTACACCGAACGCGACACCAACGACTACTGGTCCGCCGACCCCGAATGCGCCCGCTACGTCCGCACAAGCCAGACGACCGGCGAAATCCGCAAGTTCGGATTCGGCATGGAAGCAACCCTGGCGATCATGACCGACGACAGCGCCTGCGAACGCACCGCGTTCCCCAAACTGGTCCTCGGCATGATCCTCGACAAGCCCGGCGCACGCGTCGGCGAAAACGGCTACGCCGTCATCAAAGAAGCCGTCGACCGCACCGGCGTTCTGCACTACGTCGCCGGAGACCGGGCCTACACCAACGCCATCGCCACCAAGTTCCAGGACCCCGTCCGCGAACTCGGCGGCAAGCTCGTCCTCGACTACCGCAGCGACCAGCTCGGCGTCCAGGGCTCCGCAGCCGGCGCCAAGCTCATCGAAGGACAGCTCTACTGCCCCTCGATCCCGCAGGCACTCGTCGAAGCCACCATGAAATACCGCGCACACCGCATCAACTACCGGCAGTACCTCGAACTGCTCGCCGAACGCGCCAAGTACCTGTTCAAGAACAAGGCCGCCGGCCGCGTTGCCTGTCCCTCGACAGGTCCCAGCCCCACCGCCAGTTGCTCGGTCCGTGACAAGTTCGACAACGACCGCAACAAGAAGCCCGTCCAGGTCTCGCCCAACGTCGACGAACGCCGCGTCCCGATCAAGGTCCTCAAGGTTGTTGTAGAGAACCCGCCAACCTGCTGCGCACAACAGACCTTCACCGTCCCCGGCAACGACGCCCTCGGCAAGTTCTCGCAGGAACTTCAGTACGGCACCGAACAGTGGCACGCCCAGTACTCGATGATGCGCAACACCAACGAAGGCTTCAACGGATCCGCCAAGGAGCAGGGACTCGGCGACGCCAAACTGCGCCGCAACCGCGGACTCGCAGCGCAGACCCTGCTGTGCGCGCTCCTGCTCGCAGCCGTCAACATTCGCCGCATCAAGAACTTCATCGACGAGGCAACCACGGACGCCGACGGAATCGATCGCGTCGCCAAGGAACCGATCCGCGACCGCAACCGCCGCAACACCGACGAATCCGACGACACCGAAGTCGACACCGACTGGGACGACGACGACGAAGCACCGCCGCCACTCGACTAACTAAAACCGAACCCACGAACCTGAAGCCGCCCGATGAATTCGGGCGGCTTCAACGCGTCCAGGCACAAGTTCGACACCGACACGAGTCGGCCAACCGACCGAACATCACGATCAATCCGCGATCACGCGCCCGACCCGAATGAATTCGCAGCTCAAGCGGCGAAAAGCCCGATCACTGCAATCGAAAACGTCGATCACTGCAACCGGGCCTTGGTGGGCGAGGGGGGACTTGAACCCCCACATCCTTTCGGACACAGGAACCTGAATCCTGCGCGTCTGCCAATTCCGCCACTCGCCCGAGTGGAGCAGTCAGGGTAGCGGACGGCACCGGCGGCGTACGAAGGCGTAACGTCCGCGCCGATGCCGCTCCGCCGCTTCAGCCCGATGCGCGGCCGCAAGCTGCGCCTCGACGAAGCGCTGCTCGAGCGCTTCGTCATGTCGCGGCTCGGCTACCAGTACCTGCTGCACGTTGCACCGCGCATCGACAGGGTCGTGATCCCGCGCACCAAGGGCCGGCTGAGTTCGGCGGGCATCGACAAGGTCGGGCTCGTGACGACGACCGGCGCGAAGTCGGGTCAGCTCCGCACGCAACCGTTGGCATTGATCGATACGGGCGGTGGACTGCTCGCCATCGCGTCGAACTATGGCCGTCCGCCGCATCCGGGCTGGAGCGCGAACCTCATCGCGCACCCCGAGTGCGAAGTTGAGTTCCGCGGGCCGAAAGCGCGCTACCGCGCCGAGCTGCTCGACGGCGACGAGCGCGCCAAGGCGTGGGAACAAACCGTCGACTTTTATGCGGGCTACGACCGCTACCGCGCCAAGTGCGCGCCCCGGCAGATACGCGTGTTCCGGCTGACGCCTAGCTGAGCAACGCGCGGGCCACGGCGTGCGCCTCGTCGCGATCGCGCGCCTGGCCCGTCATCAGCTCGGCCCAGAGATACGACTCACCGAGCCGCACGAGTACGAAGGCGAGTGTGTCGGCGTCAAGCTTGAGCTTGAGTCCGTGCGCACGCTGCGCCTCCTCGAGCGCGTCCTTGAACGCGCTGACGACGCGCTGTTGATGCGGCGTGTGCTTTGACGCCATGACGCGCAACGCACACTCGGGTTCGTTCTCGACCCACGTGCGGATCGGCTTGTGGTCGACGATGAGGTCACCGAAGCCGCGATACACGTCCATGAACCAGTCCACGCCTTTGCCCTTGGCGTCGCGCTTGAGTTGGGCGAAGCCGAGTTCGGCGAGCGACCAGAGAACCTCTGCGAGCAAGAGATCGCGGTTGCCGACCCAGCGGTAGAGCGTGGCGCGT
>DATFCF010001032.1:0-7372 GCA_035253445.1 Mycobacterium sp. | reverse complement strand
TTTCACCGTGGGGGCCTCTCATCCGTAGATCCAATATAGCGTTAACATGACGCCCGTCAGAATATCGTCCACCAGGATGACTGTGTCGTACGTCGCTGTCAAGGGCACCGCCGCCGAGGCGGTGTCCGGTCGGCCGGTAGGCCGCTGATAGTCACGGACGTGAAACGCCAATAGGTATAGAAGATTCCAGAGACACGGAGTTCTTCCAAGGTTCTTCGAAGCTTCCGGAGCGGAAAACTACGTTGCGGCATAGCCGATTTCGTAGTGCGCAGCTGAGGAGTCGGCGCACAGCGCCCCGCATTGAGTGGACAACGGCGGCGTTGTGCGGATAGCCGGAATCCGTGCGCCTGGCTACCTTCTCAGTTCATTCCGTCTCGAGTCGGGTCCTAGTGGAGGTCAGGTGATCCGTTGCGCCAGTCCACGACAGGGATGGCGTCGCCCCGGCAGCTGACCGCGACCGCCACAGCAATGGACGATGCTGATTTGGTTGTGTTGGGTCGGTGTGGGCATTGGGCGCAGGTGGAGCGTGGTGTGGCGTTTCGTGGTGAGGTTGCCCGGTTTTTTGTGCAGGAGGGTTGATCGCGGTGATGGATGTTGATTTGACGTTGGAGCCTTATGTGAGCCGGGCTGAGCAGTTGTTCGCGGGTACGGAGATTGTGGAGCGAACGCCGGCGGGGCTGGTGGGTACGTGTTATGGGGATGTGATTGTGCGGGCGCGCCGGTTGGCTGCGGCGTTGGGTGGGTTGGGGATCGGCGCTGGTGATCGTGTGGCGACGTTGTGTTGGAACACGGTTGCGCATCTGGAGTGTTATCTGGGGGTGCCGACGGGTGGTTTTGTGTTGCACACGTTGAACTTTCGGTTGCCGGTGGCTGATCTTCGGTATGTCATCGGTCATGCGGATGATCAGGTGGTGATCGTTGATCCTGATCAGCTGGGGTTGCTTGATGAGGCGTTGGAGGGGTTGTCGGGTGTGGGGCATGTGGTGGTGACCGGCCCGGTTCCTGATCGGGTGGGTGTCAACATCGCGCGCCGGCAGGTGCATTGCTATGCGGATCTGGTCGCCGGGGCGGTGCAGGAGTATCGGTGGCCGCAGTTGGCCGAGCGGCAGCCCGCGGGGTTGTGTTATACCTCGGCGACGACGGGCCGGCCCAAAGGTGTTGTCTACACTCATCGTTCGCAGGTGTTGCATGCCACGACGATGTGTACCGCGGATGCTTTGGCGATTTCGGAGCGTGATGTCATTTTGCCGATGACGCCGTTCTTTCATGCCAACGCCTGGGGGTTGCCGTATGCGGCGGCCATGACCGGGGCGCGGCTGGTGCTGCCGGGGGCGGGGCCCACCCCGGCCGATATCGCCGATCTGATCGAAGCCCATCGGGTGACGGTGGCTGCGGGGGTGCCGACGGTGTGGACCGGTGTGCTCGATGCCCAGCGTGCGCGCGAACGCGATTTCAGCAGTTTGAACCGGATCATGTCGGGGGGTTCGGCGATCCCGCGGGCGTTGGCCCAGGAGTTCGAAACCCGCTACGACACGGTGTTCATTCAGGCCTACGGGATGACCGAGGCCTCGCCGTGTACCCATATCTGCCGGCTGCCCGCGGCGATGACCGACCGGCCCCGAGACGAGCAGTTGGCGGTGCGTTCGATGCAGGGACGGGTGCTGCCGGGTCTGCAGATGCGGCTGGTCAACGATGCCGGCCAGGTCGTGGCCCCGGGTGCGGGCATCGGTGAGATCCAGTTGCGGGGGCCGTGGATCGCCGATGAGTACTACCGCGATGACCTCAACACCGCGGCGTTTGCCGACGGCTGGTATTCCTCGGGGGATCTGGCCACCGTGGATCGTCACGGGTTCGTCGCGCTGGTCGACCGGAAAAAGGATTTGATCAAATCCGGTGGGGAGTGGATCAGCTCGGTGGAGCTGGAAAACGCCCTGATGGGCCACGACGCGGTGGCCGAGGCCGCCGTGGTGGCCGTGCCGCACCAGCGCTGGGTGGAACGGCCCTATGCCTTTGTGGCGCTGCGACCCGGGACCGGGCCCAGCGCGCAGGACCTGCAAGCTCATCTGCGCGAGCGGTTCCCCGCGTTCTGGGTGCCCGATACGGTGCGCTTCGTCGACGAGATCCCCAAAACCGGCGCCGGCAAATTCGCCAAACGCGTCCTGCGCGATCTGCTGCACGCCGAACGCGCCCACCCAAACAACGATCCCGCCGATCCCGCCGATACCGCCGCACACCAGCAGCCACGAGAAAGCCCCGTATGACCACACCCCGACACAAACTGCTCATCACCCAGATCACCCACCAAGCACACGGCGTAGTTGCAGTCGAGCTGCGCGACCCGCAGGGCGCCGAGCTGCCTCGCTGGGAGCCTGGTGCTCACATCGATCTGCACCTGCCGTCCGGGCTTGTCCGCCAATACTCATTGTGTTCTGACCCCGAAGATCGGGCGCAATACAGGGTTGCGGTGCTGCGCGCGCCCGATAGCCGAGGCGGCTCGGCCGAAGTGCACGACACCGACCTTGAGGGCCGCATGCTCGAGATCAGCGGCCCGAGAAACCATTTCGCGCTCTGCGAAGCGCAGGACTATCTGCTGATCGCCGGCGGGATCGGCGTAACCCCGATACTCGCAATGGCGAGGGAGTTGACGAAGCGACGGCGACGCTGGTCGATGATCTACGGCGGCCGCGCCAGGACGAGCATGGCGTTCACGGCCGAGCTGGTGGAGTTGGACGGTCATGTGGACGTCGTCCCACAGGACGAGCGCGGGTTACCCGACCTTGATACAGCGATCCGCGCATGTCAGCCCGGCACCGCGGTCTACTGCTGCGGTCCCGAACCGATGCTGCAGGCCGTGCAATCGTTGTGTGCCCAGCACCTGCCGGCGGGGGCGCTGCATATTGAGCGGTTCGCGGCGGCCGCGACCGCCGGCGAAGCGCGGACCGAGGATCACGAGTTCGAAGTCGAACTCGCCCGCTCGGGTCAGGTCCTGACCGTGCCCGCGGACCGTACGGTGCTTGACGCCGTACTCGACGTGCTGCCAGGAACGCCCTACTCCTGTCGCGAAGGCTACTGCGGTACCTGCGAATCAGCTGTGTTGGAGGGCGTCCCCGAGCACCGCGACGACGTCTTGACCGAAGACGAGCAAGCAGCCGGCGACACCATGATGATCTGTGTCAGCCGTTCGAAGTCGCCGCGGCTCGTCCTGGATCTGTAACGAACACTTGCCGTCCTCGACCTGAGTGACGCCGCCTGGAGAAAGCTGTTGTACGACAATGCCATTCGTTCAGTAACAGGGACGTCACCATCGCACGCGCCGTTGTGGCGCCGACCTTGCCAACCCTACTTCGTGCCAACTATCGAATTCGTCGCCGAATCGGATACGGCCGTCGGATCGCTTCCGGCGAAATCGCCGACTGGGACCGGTGATCCCGTCCAGCGGAACTGAAAAGAGACGCACGTCACTAGTGGGGTCTATGTTCGGCTCAAAGGACAGCGATTTGGAGGAATGCCGATGGACTTCGGAGTCGAGTTCATGAGCTACCCGGGCTGCTGGGACGATGTCGCGTTCGCCGAGCAGCACGGCATCAGCGTGGCCGGCTTTGTCGAAAGCCCGATACTCGCTGCCGACCCCTACATCTGCATGGCCCTCGCTGCACAGGCGACGACAACGATGAGGATCGGATCCTGTCTCAACATCCCCGGCCTGCGCACCGCGCCGACCGCGGCGGCTGGGTTAGCGACGGTCAACAGTATTGCGCCGGGGCGCGTGTGGGCCGGCACGGGCACGGGTCTCACAGGCCGAATGTGCTTGGGCATGGGAGCGCTCGCGGCATGGAAGGTGCGCGATTTTGCTTGTGAAGTACGCAGTTTGCTCGCCGGCGAGGAGGTCGTTCACCGCATCGGCAAGGCCGAGAGGCGCATCCGCTTAAACCAACCCAATTCGCTACGCGTCGATCCTGAGCATCCCATTCCGGTCTACATCGCAGCTGACGGCCCGAAGGCGCTGCAGGCCGCGGCCGAGGGCTCCGACGGAATGATTACGGGACTTACGGCCGGAAGCGCGATGGGCAACGCCCCCGATGTGTTCGTCGACGAGATCACGGCATTGCGAGCCGCAGCCAAGGAAGCCGGCCGCAATCTTGACGACTGCTACACGATCTGGCCGGTGTCCATCTGCGTACTCGAGCCCGGCGAGTCAGCGATTTCGCCGCGCGCGCTCAAACAGGCCGGGCCGCTCGCAGCCAGGGCGTTTCATTTCTACACCTGCAATCCCGAGATCGGACCGTTCTTGCCGCCGGCCATCCGCGAGCGACTCGAGATCTTCGAAAAGGAGGTGCTTTCGCGCATTGATCTTCCGCGCGAGCTCCTCTATCAGGAGGTGAATGCCGGTCATCTCGAGTACCTGCTGGATGGTGAGGCTGCGGTGCTCACCGAAGAGATCATGCGCATGACAACCCTGACGGGAACACCGGAGGAGATCGCGGCCCAGCTGCGCCGCCTCGAGAGTGCCGGCCTCGGTTGTGTACTGCTCTGTATCCCATCGTCAGTCATGCGTGAGGTGATCCTCGATGTCGAGGAGAAAATCATGCCGCTCATGGCGTCGGTAACAGCTGGTCCGATCAGCGGAACCTGACGCTGGCCGTCGAAGGCCGACAGCTGTTATCACCGTGATACGGAAATGTCGCGTTCTGGAGAGTATTCGATGGGACGCGTCGTTGGCGGAAGGAAGTTCATGCGCACGATCGATACCGGCGTTCTCGTTGTGGGCGCGGGGCCGACTGGTCTCGTGGCGTCCACCATCCTTGCGGCGCAGGGCATTCCGGCGATCACCCTCGCGCGCCATCCCGGCACGGCACCACAGCCGCGCGCGACTGTCACGAACATGCGGACCATCGAGGTCTTCCGCGACCTGGGCATCGAAGATCGCGTGCGGTCTATCGGAAACTCGTTGAGATTCCTGAAGTACAACGTGCAGGCGACCAGCTTGGCCGGCATGGAGATCTTCCGTTACACCTCCTACGGGACGGGCCGTAGGCTGTCGGACTACCTCGCTGCGAGCCCGTGCGAGCCGTTGCATGCGCCTCAGCACGTTCTCGAGCCTGTGCTGTTGACGGCCGCCATCGAGCGGGGCGCCGACATCCGCTTCTCGCACGAACTGGTCGAGATCGAGCAGTCTCCCGACGAGGTCCGGGCGCGCGTGCTCAACCGCACCACCGGAGAGGAATACCTCGTTCGCGCCCAGTATGCGATTGGCGCTGATGGCAGCCGCTCGCGGGTCGCCGAGCAACTCGGCTTCCGATTCGAGGGGGAGTCCGGCCTCAAGCACATGCTCAACATGTGGATCGAGGCCGATCTGGCCGAGTATGTCGCGCACAGGCCGGCAGCTCTTTACCAGATCGCACAGCCGCAGAACATTTCGTGGGTCGGCACGGCGTCCTTCATGTGCGTGCGCCCGTGGAACGAGTGGATGATCACGCGCTCCTATAACCCGGCCGAGGGCGAGCCCGACACCTCCGACGCCGCCGTCGTCAAATTCGCGCACGAGATGATCGGGTCACAGCGACCAGAAGTGCGGGTCAAGGGCACCAGCACCTGGCAGGTCAATCACCTGGTCGCCACCGAGTATCGCCGAGGCAGGGTGTGCTTGGCCGGCGACGCCGCGCACCGTCACCCGCCGGCAGGCGGCCTGGGCAGCAACACCTCGATCCAGGACGCCTTCAACCTGGCGTGGAAACTCGCCTACGTCGTCTCCGGACGGGCCGGCGCCGGCCTACTCGACAGCTACGAGCCGGAGCGCCATCCTGTCGGCCAGCAGGTCGTGGAACGGGCGATGAAGGCCCTCGCGGGTCAGATGAAGTCTGTGGAAGCGGTCGGCCTTCGGCCTGGGCAATCGGCTGAAGACGGCTGGGCCGCGCTGCATGAACTCTGGTCGGACGCTCCCGGCGCAAGCGAACGGCGCGCCGCGCACAGAGCGGCGGTCAAGCTGCAGGACTACCGGTCCAACGCGCTCGGCGTCGAACTCGGCCAGCGCTACACCTCATGCGCAGTCGTCGGCGACGGCACACCATTCCCGGAACCCGAACGCGACCCCGAACTGCACTACCACCCGACCACACACCCCGGCGGCTACCTCCCACACGCCTGGGTCGAACACGACGGCCGCCAGATTTCGACGCTCGACCTTGCCGGACACGGTCGGTTCTGCGTGATCACCGGTATCGGAGGCGAGCCATGGGCCGAGGCCGCGAAAAAGATCAGTGCCGAGCTGGGCGTCGACTTGCCGGTCTACTTTGTCGGCGCCCGCTGCGAATATGACGATGTGCTCGGCGACTGGGCCGCCGTCAGCGAAATCGAGGACCACGGCGCACTGCTTGTGCGGCCCGACCGTCACATCGCGTGGCGCTCGGCGGATCGGCCGCAGTCGCCGGAGAACGCCCTGCGCGCGGCATTGCGTCAGGTGCTAGCGCTGGACGCGCCATCTGACGATGTCAGCAAAGCGGCGGAGAGCGTTACCAACTCCACGCGCGGCGCGATCAAGCAGGGGATCGATGCCTAGGTGTGCGACTGATGGTCGCCGGTGACAGGCTGAGTCCTGGTCTTTTGTTGTAGTAGTCCTCCCACTCGTGCAGTTTCTCGTCGAGTGTCGGTAAAACTCGTCGGCGTCGGTTCGATGTGAACGCTCGACCTTTCCATTGCGCGTGGGAGTGGCTGGCCGGACGCAGACATGGGCGATGCCCTGGTCACGCACGTGCAGATGGAAGCTGGACTGGCATTGCGCGCCGTTGTCGGTCTGGATCTTCTCGACTTGGAAGGGCAGTCGGGACAGGACGTAGTCGAGGAATTGGATCGTTCAGCATGCAGCACCGCCAGTGGCCGGTTCGCCCGTCTGATTAGATCCTTCTCACTCCAAACACGATCAGCCATGGGCTCCGTCCATCAGGAGCCCAGACCGTCAACGACCTCAGTCAGTTTGAGGCCTAGTCCTGCGGATCACCCAGTCCTGTTGCGCGGTGGGGTATTTCGGTGCTGCTCCGGCTCCGCCGTCGTCAGATGATCGGTTTTCCGAGGACGGCGGCCAGCGCGTCTCGGAGCTGTGCGAGTGCCTCATCGTCATCGCCAACCGGCGTAGCGTGGCGCCACGCGATGTAACCGTCAGGGCGAACGAGCAATGCGCCCGCCTCGTGTATTTCGCGGATACGGGCCCACGCAAAGTAGGGGTCTTCAGTGCCCTTGCTGCCGATGACGACGGTGCGCAGGTAGGGCAGGTCCAGATGGTTGGCCGCGCTGACCCACGCGAGGCCGGCCAGACCGGTCACCAGCGAGAACCGGCCTCTGCCGATCGCGTCCAGGGTCGAGAGGCGATGGCCCCTCG
>DATFCF010001031.1:0-3165 GCA_035253445.1 Mycobacterium sp. | reverse complement strand
TCGTCGACCGCTTCGACGACCTCGTAGATGTCGGCCGAGCCCATCCGGATTCCGTGGCGGTTGAGGGTGGCATCGCTGCGGCCGTGGATGATCAACGAGCCGTGTTCGGTCACCGACACCCAGTCTCCGTGGCGCCAGACGCCGGGCGCCTGCCCGCCGTCCCATTCGTGATCGAAATACGCGGCGCGATAACGTGACCCGTCGTCGTCGTCCCAGAATCCGATCGGCATCGAGGGCATTGGTCGCACGATGACCATCTCACCGACTTGATTGACCTGTGGCCGGCGGTCCGGTGACCAGCTGTGCAGGTCGACGCCGAGGTAGCGGGTCGGGAGTTCGCCGGGCAGTGCGGGCACGCCCGGCGTGCCACCGGCGAACGCTGTGCAGACATCTGTGCCGCCGCTGATCGAGGACACTACGACATCACCGACATGCGAGCCGACCCAGGTGAAGAGGTCGGCGGGAAGCGGGGATCCGGTGCAGCCCAGCGTTTTGAGTCGGTGGAGCTCATGATCGGTACCTGGGTTGAGGCCCGCCTTGCGAGATGCCTGCAGCTGGGCGGGGCTGGTGCCGAAGTAGCTCACCTGTTCATCAGCGACGATTTGCCAGAGCCGATCGGCATTGGGACGCACAGGATTTCCGCTGTAACACAGCACCGTGGAGCCCACTAGAAGCCCGGCCATGCGGAAATTCCACATCATCCAGGAGAGCGCCGTCTGCCAGAAGAACACTTCGCCAGGGCCGAGGTCGCCATGCAGGGCGACCGCCTTGAGGTGCTCGAGCAGGATGCCGCCGTGCCCATGCACGATGCCCTTTGGGCGGCCGGTGGTGCCGGAGCTGAACAGCACCCACAGCGGATGATCGAACGGTACGGGCTCCACCGGTGGCGTAGCGGGTTCGGCGACGATGTCCGGGTAGTCATCTTCGATGCTGATGACGCTCGGCTGGCCGGGCAGCAGTTGTCGTAGTTCGGTGGTGTCGGCCCGCTTGTCGATCCATCGGTCGTTATAGCGGTAGCCGTTGGAGCTGAAGAGCACCTTCGGCTGGAGCTGCGCCAAACGCGCGGCCGCCCCGGCGGGTGCGTAGTCCTGGCCGCAGCCCGACCAGATGGCGCCCAGCGCCGCTGTGGCCAAAAATGCGACCATCGCTTGCGGAATGTCGGGAAGGTAGGCGGCGACGGTATCCCCGCGGCCAACACCGCGTCGGCGTAGCTCATTCGCCACCGCGCCGACCTGGCCAGACAGGTCCCGCCACGCGATTTCGGTGCGTTCACCGGATTCGTCTACGCCGATCAACGCGGGTCCCGGTCGATCCGCATGCCGCAGCACCTGGTCCACGTAGTTGAGCTTGACGCCCGGAAACCATTGCGCTCCAGGCATCTTCGCGTTGATGAGAACTCCGGCGTCGCCCGGCGCGGGTGCAGTGCCGTCGAGGGCCTGCACGTCGAAGTATTCCCAAACGGCGCGCCAGAACCGCGGCACATGATCGACCGACCACTGCCACAGCGCGGCGTAGTCGCCGTCCGGCGCTCCATGCCGTTCGGCCGCCGCGGCAGCGAAGCGCCGTAGGACGCTCGGCGTCGACATGTCGGGCGATTCCGCCACGCCGGCAGTGTGTTGTGTCACAGTCGCTCCTCCGCGGTGGTTAATCCCGATTAACTCAGATACGTTAGTCGCGATTAACTGAAGTGTCCATCTAAATCGGTCCACTCAACGGGAACGTTGGCCCCCGACATGAATGGTCGGGGCAACGGGACGATGCGGAGCCGGCGTGTGTCTTGGGAGTTTTCCGGACCGCACGACTTTCTTGGAGGTATCGAATGACTACGTCTGTGATTGTTGCTGGGGCTCGTACGCCGGTCGGCAGGTTGATGGGGTCTTTGAAGGATTTTTCGGGTAGTGATTTGGGTGCGATCGCGATTTCGGGGGCGTTGGAGAAGGCTGGGGTTGCGGCGTCGGCTGTTGAGTACGTGATCATGGGGCAGGTGTTGACGGCCGGGGCGGGGCAGATGCCGGCGCGGCAGGCGGCGGTGGGCGCGGGTATCGGCTGGGATGTGGCGTCGTTGACGATCAACAAGATGTGTTTGTCGGGTGTTGATGCGATCGCGTTGGCCGATCAGTTGATCCGTGCCGGTGAGTTCGATGTGGTGGTTGCCGGTGGTCAGGAGTCGATGAGCAGGGCGCCGCATCTGTTGATGGACAGCCGGGCCGGGTACAAGTACGGCGATGTGAGGGTGCTCGATCATATGGCGTATGACGGGTTGCATGATGTGTTCACCGATCAGCCGATGGGGGCGTTGACCGAGCAGCGCAATGACGTCGATCGGTTCACTCGCGCTCAGCAGGATGAGTTCGCGGCGCTATCGCATCAGAAGGCGGCGGCGGCGTGGAAAGACGGGGTGTACGCCGAGGAGGTGGTGGCGGTGAGGATCGCGCAGCGCAAGGGGGATCCGATCGAGTTCACCGAGGATGAGGGCGTGCGTGCCAACACCACCGCCGAATCGTTGGGCGGGCTCAGGGCGGCGTTTCGTAAGGACGGCACCATCACCGCGGGGTCGGCGTCGCAGATTTCTGATGGTGCGGCGGCGGTGGTGGTGATGAACAAAGCCAAGGCCCAGGAGCTGGGCTTGAGCTGGTTGTGTGAGATCGGTGCGCATGGTGTGGTCGCCGGGCCGGATTCGACGTTGCAGTCTCAGCCGGCCAATGCGATCAGGAAGGCCATTGCCCGGGAAGGCATTTCGGTTGATCAGCTCGATGTCATCGAGATCAACGAGGCGTTCGCCGCGGTCGCGTTGGCCTCCACCAAGGAACTCGGCGTTGATCCGGCCAAGGTCAACGTCAACGGCGGCGCGATCGCGATCGGGCATCCGATCGGGATGTCGGGGGCACGGATCACCCTGCACGCCGCCCTGCAGCTGGCCCAGCGCGGATCCGGCTACGCGGTGGCCGCGCTGTGCGGCGCCGGCGGACAGGGCGACGCACTGATCCTGCGCGCGGGCTGAGGGCCCCGCGGCTACCGTCTCACGCCGGTGTCCGCGCAAGAAGTGGCATGATCTGCTCTTCGATCTCCACTATCTGCTCGCGCATGGCGTTCTGCGGGAAATTGAGTGAGACGTTGTGAGCACCCGCGCGCTCGATCGCGCGCAGCTGTTCGGCGATCTCCTCT
>DATFCF010001030.1:0-2201 GCA_035253445.1 Mycobacterium sp. | reverse complement strand
AGGACGGGTTGGCGCCACATCCCACTCTTCGACGGGCTGCAGGGCCCCGCTCGACGCGGTGTGCTCCTCCGATGGGGCCTCGAGGTATGCGCGCTGGGTGCGCTTGTCGCCACGGGATCGGTACTCAGCTTCCCTGCCTGGTTCGTCGTCGTCGCCGTATCGACCGGTCTCGCAGCCGTCCTTGTCACATACAAAGGTGAGGCGGCGCTAGCCCGTTCGACGACCGCGACGGGCGCTCGGACCCAGACGATGGCAGCACTCGCCATGCTCGCGGCATCGGCAACCGCATTCGCGTTGGTATCGCACTTCCAGCGCACCATGATCGACGAGCAAACAGCCCACATCCGGGTCCTCGCAGCCGAGAAGGCGGGTGAACTCACCGCGAGAGTGCTGACCTACACGGCCGCCACAGTCGACGACGACGTGGCCGAAGCCAAGACCCACTTGACCGGCGAGTTCCTCGAATCGTATTCAGCGCTCACCGCCGACACGATAATCCCGCAGGCGAAACAGGGGCAGGTCGAGACACATTGGGAAGCAAGCGGATCCTCCGTCATAACAGCGGAATCCGATTCCGCGATGGTACTGGTGTTCCTGCGGGGCACCACAGTCAGCGCCGCCAACCCCGCCCCCACGTACCGGTTCAGCAGTGTGCGAGTCCGAGTGGAAGAGTATGCCGACCAATGGCGAATCTCCCAGCTGGAGCCCCTATGAGACCCCCCACCTCAGTGAGACCAAGGAGGCTGGGATGAGAAAGACATCCATCCCTACCACCACGTCGCGATCGCAGATCGACGTCGAGACCCTCCGTGCAGAGGCCGTCGAAGCCCGAGCGGCCGCCACCACGGCACTCGCGGCCGCCGAGCGTGCCGCGAAAGTTGCAGAGGCACGTCCAACCAACAAGCAATCGGGGATGAAACCCGACACGCACCCCAAGCGAAGACAGAATGATACCAGCCGTCGAAGTCGGCGACCCACAATCGACCGTGCTGTAGCAGTGGCTCTCCTGCTAGCCTCCGTCGCCGGGTCCGCGGTGGGTGTCAAAGCAGAGTTGGACCACCGGGCAGTCGAACAACGGAATGCGGCGGATCGATCGGTGCTGGCCTTCGCCGAAAGCGCGGCGGCCGAACTCGTCTCCACGAGCTCGGACGATGCCGATTCCTATGTCCAGCGTGTTCTCGACAACGCTACCGGGCAGTGGCGCAATGACTTCGATGTGCGGAAAGCGTCAGTCCTCGACACCATGAAATCCTCCGAAACCGTTACGGTCGGCCGCGCCGTTGGATCCGGTATCGAGCGGCGAAACGACGATGGTAGTACGACAGTTCTGGTGGCCGCTGCAGTGGACGGCACCATCCCCGCCGCCGCGCCCAGTGCACACGATCCCGCAGTCGGTGCCGCTCAACCACCAGCTGGCGATTCTGCCGTACCGGCCACGACCGAGCCACAGCAGTACCAACTGCGCGTCGACGTTCTCGATGTCGACGGGCAACTCAAATTGTCGAAGGTGGGATTCGTCCAATGACGACACTGAAGCTGGATTCGCAGGTGGAGGAAGAACGAGCAGAACCTGAGCAGAGCAGTGCGGTGCAGCATGAAGCGACTCTCGTGCAACGAGGTCGCGCACTGGCAATCGACATGTGTCCACCGCTCGCGGTGGCGGCAGCTGCCGGGGCCGTGTCTCAGATTCTGCAGACGCAGGGATGGATCACCCTGTGTTGGGGCCTCGTGGCTGTCTCCGCGCTTTACTTCGTCACCAACTGCATCATCTGCCAAGGTCGCACCGGAAACACTACCGGAAAATACCTCGAGGGTCTCCGGACGGAATCTTCCTCCACTGGAACTCCCGTGGGGGTCATTCGTGCGATCATCCGCTTGGGATGCCTGCCTTTCGACGCTATCCGGTTCCTCCTTGGGCGGGGGTGGGCCCATCATCGGGGACAACGTCGAACATTTGCCGACCATGTCGTCGGGTCAGTGGTGCGGTCTGCCGGTGCTACACGTCCAACCGATCGCCGCCGCCGTCTCGGTATGGCGGCTGCGGCGTTGGTCTCGCTCTGCGCCGCACTTGCGCTCGTCCTGGTTCAGTTTTTCGTCCAGCGCGTCGGTGACCAGGAACTCGCGGCGGCGCGGGAGACGGTGGCGGGCGTCGCCTCGGACGGTGCCGTTGCGGTGCTCTCGTACAAGCCTGAGTCCGTCGA
>DATFCF010001029.1:0-7129 GCA_035253445.1 Mycobacterium sp. | reverse complement strand
CGCCGGCGACCACAACAGTGAAGACGCCCTGCAGCCGGCCGCGCAGCTCGTCAGAGGCCGCCTGCTGCAGGATCGTCGACCGGAACGCCGCCGACACCATGTCAGCCACACCACCAATAGCCAAGAACGCCAACGCAATCCAGAGAAAAATCCCAGCGCTGCCGTTTGCCAGCCCGCCGGCAAGACCGAAGCCGACCATCGCCGCGCCCCACACCGCGATCGCGACGACCACGACAAGGCCTTGGCGCCGGATCCGGGGCAGCCAACCCGAAAACACCCCGCCCGCAACAGCGCCCACCGACATCGCGGCGGCAAGCAGCGCCATCGTCGTGCCGCCCTCGATCGGCCCGCCAAAGCTCTCGTGCGCCATTTGCGGGAACAGTGCCCGCGGCATGCCGAAGATCATCGCGATCAGGTCGACGAGGAACGACATCAACACGACCTGGTTTCCGGCCAGGTAACGGAAGCCCTCAAGAACCGAGCGCACGGCGCCCGACTTCGAGCCCTGCCCGCCGTTGGTCGGCGGCATGGGCGCCAGCCGAAACGTCGCCCAGATCGGGGCGATACAGGTGATCGCGTCGATGAAGTAGAGCGTGGACAGGTCGACCCAGTGCAACATCATCCCGGCCAGCAGCGGCCCGACTATCGCGCCGAACTGCATGACGGTCATGTTCAACGAGTTGGCCGCCGGCAGCTGATCGCCGGGCAGCATGCGCGGAATGGCCGCCGACCGCGTTGGCGAGTTGATCGCATAGAACGCCTGCTGCACCGACAGCAGGCACAGCACCACCCATACGTTGTTCAGCGCCAACGCGGCCTGCAGCCACAGCAGGACAGAGGCCACCGCCAGTCCGCACGAGGCGATGATCAACAGCAGCCGGCGGTCCATTGCGTCGGCCCAAGCACCGCCCAACAGGCCGAACACCACCAGCGGCACGAGCGCGAACACCCCGGACAGACCCACATACGCGGAGTTCTCAGTGAGCGCGTAGAGCTGCACCGGCACGGCGAAGATGGTCAGGTTGGCACCGATGACCGTGACGATCCCGGACAGCCACAGCCGCCGGAAGTCCGGTGTCCGCAGCGGTGTGGTGTCGGCGAACAGCCGCCGCACTAGGGCTGGAGCCGCTCGACGCGACAGTTATCCGATGTCACCGGCCCGCCGGTGACGGCCGCCACCCGAATCCTGTTGTGCACCCGGTTCTCCCGGCCCTGCCAGAATTCGACGACCTCGGGCGCGATCAGGTATCCGCCCCAGTTCGGCGGCACCGGCACCGCGTCATGGTCGGCGAATCGTTCGGTGACTTCGGCCAATTGCGCCAGCAGCGCGGCACGCGACGCGATCGGCTGTGATTGGTGCGACGCCCAAGCGCCGAGCTGCGAGCCACGGGGCCGGTGTGACCAGTAGTCGGTGGTCATCTCCTCGGACACCTTGGTCACCGGCCCC
Organism: Mycobacterium sp.; assembly: GCA_035253445.1. Classification (GTDB taxonomy): domain Bacteria; phylum Actinomycetota; class Actinomycetes; order Mycobacteriales; family Mycobacteriaceae; genus Mycobacterium. The sequence continues at coordinate 5,682 of DATFCF010001029.1, read as the reverse complement.
CGGACATGTACCTGACGCCCGAGTAGGAACCAGGGAAAGGTCGCCGACGCGTACGGGGTAGCCGCGAGGTCGGAGCCCTTGGCGGAGTCGTAATTGGTGAAGAAGGTGATGCCGGCGTCGTCCATGCTTTTGCACAACACCGCCCGGGTGACCGGCCTTCCCCGGTGATCGACCGTGCCGACGACCATCGCGTTCGGCTCGGCGACGCCTGCACGTTCGGCATCGGCTAACCACCTGCGCAGCAGCGCAAGCCAACCGTCGGCGAGCCAATCCGCGTCAAGATCGGAGCTGCCGTCCTTCTCCACCGAGCCGTACTCGATCCGCATTTTCGCCAGGTGGTCGTCGTCGCGAGTTGCCACGCGATCACGCTACGCCTCACCGCGGGTGCGAGAATCTGCCCATGACTGCTGTGCCGGAAGACTTCGTCGAGGGCCTTGAAGGCGTCGTGGCCTTCACCACCGAGATCGCCGAACCCGACAAGGACGGCGGCGCGCTGCGATATCGCGGCGTGGACATCGAGGATCTGGTCGACCGTCACGTCACGTTCGGAGACGTGTGGGCGCTGCTGGTCGACGGCAAGTTCGGCCACAGTCTGCCGCCCGCCGAGCCGTTCCCGCTGCCCATTCACAGCGGCGACGTACGCGTCGACGTGCAGGCCGGTCTGGCCATGCTGGCCCCGATCTGGGGGTATGCGCCGCTGCTGGACATCGACGAACCGACGGCCCGCGAACAGCTCGCCAGGGCCTCGGTGATGGCGCTGTCCTATGTCGCGCAGTCCGCGCGCGGCATCTATCAGCCCGCAGTCCCGCAACGCACCATCGACGAATGTTCCACCGTGACAGCGCGATTCATGACGCGCTGGCAGGGCGATCCCGACCCCAAGCACGTCGAGGCGATCGACGCCTACTGGGTGACCGCGGCCGAACACGGCATGAACGCCTCCACGTTCACCGCGCGAGTCATCGCCTCGACCGGTGCGGATGTGGCGGCGGCGCTCTCAGGTGCCATCGGCGCGATGAGCGGCCCACTGCACGGCGGCGCCCCGGCGCGGGTGATCCCGATGATCGAGGAAGCCGAGCAGACCGGCGACGCCCGCGCAGTGGTCAAGGGCATCCTGGACCGCAACGAGAAGCTGATGGGCTTCGGCCACCGTGTCTACCGCGCCGAGGATCCGAGAGCGCGCGTGCTGCGGGCAACCGCCAAGCGATTGGAGGCGCCACGCTACGAGGTCGCCGCCGCGCTGGAGCAGGCTGCGCTCGCCGAGTTGCGGGAGCGCCGCCCCGACCGCGCGATCGAAACCAACGTCGAGTTCTGGGCGGCGGTCATCCTGAACTTCGCGCAGGTGCCGACGAAGATGATGCCCGCCATGTTCACCTGCGGTCGCACCGCCGGCTGGTGCGCGCACATCCTGGAACAGAAGCGGCTCGGCAAGCTGGTCCGCCCCGCTGCCATCTACGTCGGCCCCGACCCGCGCAGCCCCGAGTCCGTCGAGGGTTGGGACCAAGTCGTTCAGTTGTGACCACCGCAGCCGACACGATCGCGACGTTTGCGTCGGCGGCAAGGAGTTTCGCGACGCTCGTGCACGACATTCCCGCCACCGCGTGGGACGGCGCGGGCCTGGGTGACTGGGACCTGCGGTCGCTGGTCGGCCATACCTCACGCTCGCTGATCACTGTCAGCACGTATCTGCAGCGGCCCGCCGAGACCGAGGACATCACCACACCGCAGGAGTACTACGCGATGGTGAATCCGTCGGCGCTGCGGATCGACCCCGCAGACGTGGCCGAGCGCGGCAGGCAGGCCGGGCGGGACCTCGGCGATGATCCAGCAGGCGCGGTCGACGGTCTGGTCGATCGAGTGCTCGGCGAGCTCACGGACATCGACGACCGGCTCGTCCTGGTCCTCGGCGGATATGGCATCCGGCTGTTCACCTATTTGCCGACCCGTATCTTCGAGCTGGCGGTGCACTGCCTCGATATTGCTGGGGCAGTTGGCGTTCCGTTCACGTTGCCCACCGACGTGCTCGACGAGGCAATGGTGTTGGCGGGGCGCATCGCAGTGGACAGCGGGCAGGGCGAGACGGTGCTGCTGGCGTTGACCGGGCGCGCCGGGTTGCCGTCGCCGTTCTCGATTGTCTGAGTTCATCAACTTGTCGGTGCGGGGTGGTTGCATGGGCAGCGCCGCCATGAAATCAACATCTGTGAGGAGATCACCCATGGCAATCGAAGTTCAGCCTGCGCTAGCTCCACATCTCGTCGTCGATGACGCCGCCGCGGCTATCGACTTCTACGTCAAGGCGTTCGATGCCGTCGAATACGGCCGCGTTCCCGGCCCGGACGGAAAACTCATCCATGCCGCGCTCAACATCAACGGCTTCCCGGTCATGCTCAACGACGACTTCCCGGAAATGAGCGGCGGCAAGTCGATGACGCCGACGTCGCTGGGCGGCACCTCCGTCACCATCCACCTCACCGTCACCGACGTCGACGCGAAATTCCAGAAGGCCGTCGACGCCGGTGCCACTGTGGTCGCCCCGTTGGAAGACGCGTTCTGGGGTGACCGATACGGCGTGCTGCGCGACCCGTTCGGGCATCAGTGGTCGATGGGGCAACCGGTCCGTGAGGTCAGCATGGAGGAAATCGAACGGGCGATGAACCAAAACCAGTAACGGCGCGTCGGTCCCGCGGCGGCGAACCGGATCAGACCTGATAGTGCCCGGTCCGAAACGGCCCGCCGCCGCACGGGACGTCAGTTCCAGAAGTCGGTGTACGCCCGGTTGTCGAAGCCGAGGACAAACAGGTCCAGGTTCTGGTGACCGCGCGACACCGCGGCGACCTGCTGCGCCTTGTTGTCGAACACATGCTGACCGGGTCCACATCACCGGTTGGCGGCACAGGTACCGATTCGGTCGACACCAGGTCCCCTGTCGTCACGGCACCATCGCCGGAGATGTCGACGTGACAACGCATCGACAGTGCGCTCGACGCCGGCATCTCAGGGGCGCTGAACTCGAACGGGCATCGTCTGCCCGGCGTTACTGCCGTGTTGGGCAGTGAACTGCTGGCCACGATGGGAGCAGGTCCGTCGGCGAAGGATGTGTCTCGCAGCGATTTCACATTCGGTGCTCAGCCGACGTCCACCCAGTCTGAACGAGATCGCCGGCGTCCTGCGCGGAACGTATGCCGCGGAACGTGAATACCTCACCGCCGGTGGGCCGGTGTTCCTCACCGACGTCCGCGCCCGGACCGCGGCACCGGCACGGCCCTCGAGTTCCCGATCCTGCAGACCATTCGCGTGGTCGACGGACGCATTGCCGAGGTGCGGCCGTTTTACTGGGACACCGCAGCGATCGCGGCCGCCTGTACCACCTAGACCGTCGAGGTCGGGATGTACAACGCCAACAGGCTCGTGGGCAGGGAGTTCGTTGGCGACTTCGTGATCTGGCTGATGGCCGAGATGCTCGCCGGCTTCGGCGTCCGCTCGAGCTCAGGTGTCGTCGGGTCGGAGCCATATAGGCCGAACTGCAGGTGATAGCCCTCTGACCACTCGAGGTTGTCCACGAACGACCAGTACGTGTAGCCGCGGATGTCCACGTCGTGGGCGACGAGGTCCTGCACCACCGCGATGTGGTTGACGATGTAGGACGGCCGCTTCGAGTCGTTCGCGTCGGCGATGCCATTCTCGGTGACCCACAGCGGTACGCCGTATGAGGCCGCGACTTCGAGAACCTCGCGGAAACCGCCGGGGTCCGTCGGCTGGTTGAAGTCGCTACACGTCGGCGATTCCGCCGCGCACCGGACCGGAAGGCCTTGCAGGAACGGGAATCCCGGCACCGGCGCAAAGCCGAAGCCCTGCATCGGTTGCGAGCCGTAGTACTGCACTCCCATGAAGTCGACCTTGTCCATGAAATCGGCGTGCACCTCGTCGGACGTCTTGATCCCGTCGAAGTTCGCGTCGACCCACCCATCGATCACCGCGTTCGGGAACCAGTGGTTGTAGTAGCTGTTCCACGCGTCGGCCGCCTGCACGTCGAGAGGGCTTACGGGGTTGGCCGGGCGCGCCGGGATCATGTTGTTGGTGAAGCCGACGAACGCGGCGGGCTGACCCACCGTTGCAACCGCGTTGTCCCACAGGTGGATTGCGTCGTAGGCGGCCACGTGGCCCTTGGCCTCGTTGACGAGGAAGGTGGACGCAAGGTCGGGCCGGATGACACCGGGCGGCCAGTTCGGAACGAGGCCCGGTATGGCGAGGAACTCGGTCAGCACCGGAGGGAAGGGCTCGTTGAGCGTCGCCCAGTTGTCGACCTGGTCGCCGTACTTCCACGCGAGGTATGCGGCGTACTTCGCGAACTCGACGGGCGTGCTCGGCGACAGCCATCCCGCGGCCGGCGCAGGCAACCCGAGCTGGATCAGGGGCCGCGCCGTGATCGGGTCGTGCACCCACGCCGGCAGCGTGAAGTGGTTGACCGTGACGAACGGCTCCAGCCCGTGTGCGCGTAGGGAGGCGAACACAGCCCGGTAGTGCGCCACCTCCGCCTGGTTGGCCAGCGCGTCCAGTGCCTGCAGATCGGCCAGGCTGACGGTGCCGCCCTCATCCGAGATGTCGATCGCCGCCGTGGAATTCGGGAAGATTCGGCTCCACTCGACGCTCATCCTGAACGTGTCCATGCCGAGCGCGTTGCGTGCCAGCTGCGCGTCCGCGTCGTAGGAGACGTAGGTGCCTGGCCCGTTCTCCGGCACGCCCTTGGTGATGCCAAGGAACTGGTTGATCGGGTCGTGCACCCACTTGTACCAGTCGGAATTCGGATCGACGGGCGAGCCGGGACCGCCCTCAGCCTGGAACCCTGCGTGCGCGACGCCCCAGTGGAAGTCGTCCGGGACTGACAAGTCAACGCCCGCAACGGGTGTGACGTTGACAGTGATGGCCTTGGCCACGCGGTGTCCAGCCCCCGGGTTGAGGAAGTTCCCCAGAATGGGCACGAATTGCAGCAAGCCCAGCGGGCCGTGGACGTGCAAGCCGGCCGCTTCGTCGTCGACGACCACCATGAACGTGTCCGCGCCGCCCACAGCGGCCATGGCATTCAACGGCCGGTAGGTGAAGTTGCCGTCCGCGTCGATCGAAACCGTTCCGCCGTTGAGTGGTCGGCCGATGACGGTGTACGTCAACGGATCGCCGTCGGGATCGACGGCACCGATGTTGCCCTTGATCACCGCGTCGCCGTCGAGGTTCAGGCTTTGGGTGTTTTGCACGGGGTTGTAGTTGATGGTTGGCGACTCGTTGAAGAACTCCCGGCGTACCCAGGCCAGAAGCGTCCACAGCGACGGGTCGGCAGGCGGCGCCGGGAGGCCGGCGGCGAACGGGCTCAAGAACGCGGTGACGAGATTCGACACGATGCCCAACGCATAGTTGACCAGCGTGCCAGGGTCGAATGCGGTCGGCCAGGGGCGCAACGACGGGACGGCCGGCGGCGTCACCGCCGTCGTCTCAACGGCCGCCACTGGCGATGACATCGTCTGTGCCGCAAAAGAACTGAGGGAGGATGGCGCGTCGGAGCCGGGTTCGGCGATGCCCTGCGTGCCGGCGTCGACCGTCACTTCGGTGGCGTCGACCTCGGTGGCGGGCGTCGCGGTGGTGGCCCGTTCGGCTTCTGACGCCGGCCCGTCCGAGGATGAGGACGATTGC
>DATFCF010001028.1:0-2666 GCA_035253445.1 Mycobacterium sp. | reverse complement strand
GCCGGCAGTGAGCGTGGCCTTGCCGGTGCGCTCCTGGCCGCCGGCGTCGATCCAGACCAGGTCGATGACGTCACCCGGATAGTGGCGGTCCAGCACGTACGTCAGCGTGGTTGCCGAATCCAGAGGCGTGCCGTCGAGCATCGTGAGGATGTCGCCGTTCAGAAGCCCGGCCTGCTCGGCGGGTCCACCGCGCAGCACCTCGGCGATGAGCACGCCGGGATCCCGTCGCGTTGCCGTCCTGACGCCAACACCGAGCAACACCGGCGGACCGATGTGCACCGAGTCGGATGGCACGCGCGCACGGATCTGGCCGGCGACGCCCATCGCGTCGTTGATCGGTATCGCGAAACCTTCACCGCCGGGGCCCAGGCGGAAGTTCACCGACGCGGCCGTGGTGATGCCGACGACCTGGCCCGCGCTGTTCACCACCGGGCCGCCGGAATCGCCTGCGCGCACCGGCGCCGCGAACTCGATCAGGCCGGTCAGCTCGTCTGAACTTCCGGTCAGCGCATCTTCGGCGTCGACGGTGCGGCCGAAGCCGGTGATGCTGCCGACCTCGCGGGTCAGCGGGCCGTCGCTGCCCCGAGCGTTGCCGAGCGCGACGACAGGTTCGCCTTCGACCAGTTGTGCCGAGTCGCCGATGGGCGCCGCAGGCAGTCCACCCGCGCCGAGCAGTTGCAGCACGGCGACGTCGTGCCGGCGGTCATACCCGACCAGCTCGGCAGGGAAGGACCGCCCGGCGACCGTCGCGTGGATCCGGTCGGCGCCCTGCACGACGTGGAAGTTGGTGAGTACCTGTCCGCCCGGATCCAGCACGACGCCGGTGCCGACGCCAATCGCGTTCTGGTAGTCGATCTCGGTGTCGATGCGCACCACTGCAGGCTCGACCTGGGCCGCGGCGGCGACGGGATCTACGGGTGCGGCCGCGGCAGGCGCCGGATGCAGAGGCGCGACCAGAGCCACGATCGCGGCGAGCGCGATCAGCAGAGTCACCCACGGGCGACGAAGGTGCGATTTGCCCATGTGCCCATAGTGCCCGATGACGGGATTATTAATCCTCGACTGCGACGCCCCCGCGCAGCCGCTTGCGTCGACGCGGCGCGGCTTTGCCTGACGGCCGGCGGTTGCGCAGCTTGCCGTTGGTGGCCTCGGCCTCGGCAGGCTCCTCGGCCGTCGACTCCGGCTCATCGGCCGAGGACTCCGGCTCCTGCGCTGCCGCCGTGACCTCGGCCAGTTCCTGCTCGACGTCATCGGATGCGGCGTCTTCGTCGGCGGTCTCCTCCGACGGCGCCTCGTCCTCTGTCTCGGTGGACGTGTCTTCCTCGGCCTTACGCCGCCCTCGGCGTTGCGCGCGCTGCTTGGTTTTCAGCGGCTTCGGCGGAGGCGGCGGCAGCTCGGCGACGAAGGCCAGGTAGAAGGCGAAAACGCCGAGCAGCGCGATCGCTGCGGCGGCGCCGTAGATGCCGAACAGCCACTGACCGGCATCGTCCAGCGACAGCCAGATCTCGCTGATCGCGGTGCCGATGATCAGAACTCCGGCCACCACATGCAGGGCGATCGACGAGGTCCGCAGCGTCAGCGCCAGCTGCGGTGTGCCGAACTCGGGCCTGCGGGTACGCAGCAGCGTGAACACCACCGGCAGCGCGGCCAACCCGATCAGGGCTCCGGCGACGATGCGCAGCACGGTACCGAGGGTGTGCGACGTCTCGCCCATCAGCTCGTACCAGCGCGGCAGCACGAAGAAGAAATAGAGGACGGCGGCGACGGTCGAGAACGATGCGTGCCACAACACCGCGACCGAGCGCCGCATGCTCCTCCTTGAGATTGTTGGCCAAGGTGCGACCGGCTTGGCGATCAGCTGGTCGCACCCCGGGCCGAGTGCGGAGGATGCGGGATTTGAACCCGCGAGGGCGTTAACCCAACCCGCGTTCCAGGCGAGCGCCATAGGCCACTAGGCGAATCCTCCGCGGGCCATGGTAGCCGACCTCGCTGATGCGCCCGTCGAGTCGCTCGGTGGCGGGGTATTAGACTCGCCCTGGACCCCGCGCGGCGTCTATCCTGTGAACTCCCCCAGGGCCGGAAGGCAGCAAGGGTCAATGGGCTCTGGCGGGTGCGCGGGGTCCCCTTCTTTGAATCCACGTCGGTGACGGCGAAAGGTGCGCGGTGTCGTTTCAGTCTCTGGGCCGTGACGAACTGCTCGCACAACACGAGAATCAGCGGCGCAGCTACGGCGAACTGCAGGCCAAGGGCCTCAAGCTCGACCTCACCCGCGGCAAGCCCTCCCCGGCCCAGCTGGATCTGTCCAACGCGCTGCTGAGCCTGCCCGGTGAGAACTTCCGGGATGGGGACGGCACCGACACCCGTAACTACGGCGGCCTTCACGGCCTGCCCGAGCTGCGCGCGATCTTCGGCGAGCTGCTGGGCATTCCGGTGCCCAATCTGATCGCGGGTAACAACGCCAGCCTCGAGCTGATGCACGACGTCGTGGTCTTCTCCATGCTGCACGGCGGCGTCGACTCGCCCCGTCCGTGGATCCAGGAACCGGCCGTGAAGTTCCTGTGCCCGTCGCCGGGTTACGACCGGCACTTCTCGATCACCGAGAGCCTCGGCATCGAGATGATCCGCGTGCCGATGCGCGAGGACGGCCCCGACGTCGACATGATCGA
>DATFCF010001027.1:0-3036 GCA_035253445.1 Mycobacterium sp. | reverse complement strand
GTCTCGCCCACGCCTTCGGTGATGTCCCAGCTGTCGTCGTCAGTCCTGACCATTGCCACGGGTTTCCCCGTTTTCGGCAACCTCAAGCATTTCGTCCCTGGTCAGCAGGTCATCGCGAATGTTCTGCTCTCGGTAGGCCAGTTGGCCGACGCGGTTTGCCACCACCGGAGCGGTGATCAACGTGAACAAGCCCGTCAGGATGACCATGCCCACATCCGCGTTGCCGCGCAGCCGGATCGCGGCGCCGATCAACACCAGCAGCAGGCCCAGCACCTGAGGCTTGGTCGCCGCATGCATCCGCGTCAAGGTGTCGGGGAAACGGACCACGCCGATCGCCGCGGTCAGCGCGAGAGTCGAGCCGCCGAGCACCAGCACGGCGGTGACGATGTCCAGTGCGGTCATCGGAATCTCCCTGCGGCGCCGGGCTTGTCGGTGTCGGGCACCCGGAACCGCGCCACGCTGACCGAGCCGACGAAGCTGATCAGTGCCAGCGCGGTCAGGCCGTACGTCACGGTGGTGTCCAAGCTGAATGCCGCCCAGGTACCGATCGCACACATCGTCACCGCGACAAGGGTGTCCAGGGCGACGAGCCGATCGAGTGTGCTGGGCCCGGCCAGCAGCCGGAACATCGTGATGACAGCGGCGGCGGTCAACATCACCGCGGCGACGATCCAGACGACAATCACTGGGTCTCCTCTCGAGCCGCGGGGCGCCAGTCTTTTTCTCTCTCGAACGTCTTCATCAGTAGCCGTTCGACATCGGCTACCTGGCGATAGAAGCGGATCATTCCGCGTTCGGAGCCGACGTCAATCACATGCATGTACAGCATCCGGCGGGCCTGGTCGATCTCCAGCACGATGGATCCCGGTATGAGATTGAAGATCGTAACCGCCAGTGCTAGCACGAGATCCGACTTCACCCCCAGATGGGCTCGCAACACCGCGGACAGCGGCGGTGGCCCTGGCTTGACCGCCAACCACGCCACCTGTGCTGATGACAGCACCAAGTAGTACGTGACGGTGCCGATCAGGCGCAGCAGTGACAGCGGGTGCACTCTGCCTTCGACCGGCACCGCAGGCAGAGGCAGCAGCACTGTGATCACCAGCGCGATTGCCAAGCCCGACAGGATGTTGGCCGCAGAAATGCTGCCCCACAACAGAATCCAGACCAGGACCAGCCAGCACAGAACCCAGGCGCGCAGCGCGTACCGTCTCATCTGCAGTCTGACCCCCTGCCCTTCGGGCGGGAGGTGCCCCACTTCGCGCGAGCGCTCATCTGCAGTCTGCTCTTCGCGCGAGCGCTCATCGCCGCGGACCCACTACCGCCGAGATGTACTGGCTTCGGTCGAGCACCTCGTTGGCAGCACGGCCGCTGAACGAGAAGATCGGCCCCGCCATGACAGTCAGTGTCAGCCCGACCGCGATGAGCGCGCCGGTCGGCAACACCATCCCGACCGGCATCCTGCCAACGTCGTCGCGGTGAACCAGTTCGATATCCTCCGAGTCGTCCAACAGCGCCTGCGGCGACCCCGTGGTCAGATGACCCTCCGGCGCGTCTTCACGGGAGCGCCAGAACGCCTTTGTCCACACCCGGGCCACCACGTACAGCGTCAGCAGGCTGGTGACCACGCCGCCGCCCACCAATAGCCACGCCAGCACCGAGCCGTTCTGTGCGCCGGCCTCGAGCAGCGCCACCTTGCCGATGAATCCCGAAAACGGCGGAATACCACCCAGATTGAGTGCGGGCACCACGAACACGAACGCCAGCAGCGGGCTCGCGGCGGCCAGCCCGCCCAGCCGCTGCATTGTCGACGCGCCCGCCTGACGCTCGATCAGACCGACCACCAGGAACAGCGTCGTCTGCACCACGATGTGGTGCGCCACATAGTAAATCGCGCCTGACATTCCGAGCTCACTCGACAGCGCGATGCCGAACACCATGTACCCGATGTGGCTGACCAGTGTGAAGGACAGCAACCTCTTGATATCGCTCTGCGCGATCGCGCCAAGGATGCCAACCACCATCGTCAACAGCGCGGCCACAAGCAGCAGCGGGTCAAGGCCTCCGCTGGGGAACAACAGCGAGTGTGCGCGGATGATCGCGTACACACCGACTTTCGTCAGCAGGCCGGCGAACACTGCGGTAACGGGCGCAGGCGCGGTGGGGTAGGAGTCGGGCAGCCACGTCGACAGCGGAAAGACGGCTGCCTTGATTCCGAAGCCGACCAACAGCACCGCGAACAATGCCGTGCGGGTGCCAGGTGTCACGTCGTCTAGCCGCACCGCGAGCTCAGCCAGGTTCAGTGTTCCTGTGGCCGCGTAGACGAGAGCGATGCCGAACAGGAACACCATCGACGACACCATCGACACCATCACGTAGGCGATGCCGGCGCGCACCCGCTCCCGGCTTGCACCAATCGTCAACAGCACGAAGCTCGCGGACAGCAGCACCTCGAAGCCGACGAACAGATTGAACAGGTCGCCGGCGAGGAACGCTGTACACACGCCCGCCGACAACACGAGATAGGTGGGCAAGAAGATCGACACCGGCTGGTTGACATCGCCGTCGCGGATGCCCTGCCCGATCGCGTAGAAGACCACCGCCAGCAGCACGATCGACGACACCACCAGCATCAGCGCCGACAGCCGGTCCACCACCAACGTGATGCCCAGCGGCCCCATGCCGGGCACCGTCTGTCCCCAACCCCCGACATGCAGTGCCAGCGTGCCGTCACGATCGGAGAGATAGAGCAGCGCGGCACACACAACCACGACGACGGACAGTGCGGCGAGCGCAATGACCCGCTGCAGCCGAGGCCTGCGACCGGCGAACAGCGTCAGCGCGGCCGCGAGCGTCGGGATCAGCACCGGCAGCGGCGTCAAGACCGCGGCGGTGTTCATGACTCGACTCCCGCTCGTCCCCTGCCCTGCGGGCGTGGGCCCACCGGTCCTCGCTCGTTCCTCGCTGCGATCCTCACTCGCGATCGTCTTCGCGAAATCATGCGGTCACCTCGTCCGTGTGGCCCGCTTGGGCGCG
>DATFCF010001026.1:0-3017 GCA_035253445.1 Mycobacterium sp. | reverse complement strand
ACGCCGTTGGCGACGATGTCGGCCAGGGATGACATCTGGCTGGACGTCAAATTGACGTAGCCACTGATGGTGGTGCCGGCCGGGCCCGAGAAGCTCCAGAGCTCGATGTCGCCGCCGTTGGCGATGACGCCACTCGAAACGACGTTCGGCCAGTTCGAGTAGCCGCCGCTGGCAGGGAAGTCCGGATTGTCGTTGTTCGGTTCGGTGTAGAGCAGATCCGGCGACGCGGTCTGGTAGCTGTTGGGAGCGGCCGCCGTCGTCAGCGCAGCGTCGGCCGTCAGCTGGGCATAGAGGAAGGGGAGCTGGGAGTGCTGCGGGGCGTCGAGCGCGTGATTGCCGGCCTGGACGAGGCGGGTGGAGTTGCGCGTCTGCTGCAGGACGGCGATCGCGAAGTTCTGGTCGTTGGTTGCGCTGCCGTAGGGGGAGCCGCTGGTGTAGAGGTGATAGGGGTTGATCGTGTAGTCGAGCGGCGTCGTCGCCCAGGCGGAATAGCTGGCGATCGCTGCCCGCAGCGTCAGCATCTCGGCATAGTCGGAGTAGCCGCCGTTCACCAGCGCGCCGAACTGATCGACTCCCTGGGTGGCACCGCTGCTGATCGGCGCCGACGTGGGCAGCGAGACGAAGGGCTCGTCGCTCGCCGTCATGCCTGCCGTTTGCGAAATGCCGCGGATGATCGGATTGCCGTCGTACGTGACGGAACCGCCGCTGGAGACGTACTGGGCGAGATGGTTCTGCAGATCCAGCCAGGCGTCGTTGTAGTCGGCGGTCCAGACCTTGGCGAACGTTCGCGATCCGTAGTTGGTCGGATCGACGGTGGCCTTGCCGGAGACGGCGATCGGCGGTCCGTCGAGATTCTTCACCCAGTCGGGCGACACGACGGCGCCCCACACGCGCAGCTTGATGCCGAGATCCGTGCCGTGCGAGGTGTTGTAGGCGCTGACCGCGCTGACTGCCGAATCGATCGCAGAGAAGTCGAACTGACCACTGGTCGGTTCGAGTTGCGCCCAGGTGACGTTCAGCACCATCTCGCTGATGGCGCTCCCGGCATTCGCCAGGTCCGAGAGCAGGAAGGTCGGCTGCAGATCGGCATCGTCGTAGAAATGGTTGAAGCCCATATCCACGAGGCCGCTCTGGACCGGTTTCCACCCGTCGTCCGATCCATTCATCGACTAATCCCCCCGCAGGGATTGCAGTGGCCGGAGGGTACCAGACGGATCGCGAAATAGGTGTGTCATCGCGTAGCAGATGTGTCGCAGCGGGCAGCGGCTCGACAGGTCTGACGCGATTTTTGATACTCCCGCGCCAATGAACCGGAGCGACGAATGCTGAAGCCTCCCCTGCCGGCGAACGAGAAGGACCGGGTGCGAACCCTCCAGCTCTACAAGGTGCTCGACACCGGCTCGGAGAAGATGCTCGACGACCTGACGCAGCTTGCCGCCAGCATCTGCGAGACGCCCATGGCGGCCATCTCGCTGATCGACGAGAACCGTCAGTGGTTCAAGTCGAAGGTCGGTATCGACGCCGCGGAGACATCGCGCGACGTCGCCTTCTGCGCCCACGCGATCCTCGACGACAAGGTCCTGGTCGTCGAGGACGCCACGCACGATCGTCGTTTCGCCGGCAATCCGTTCGTCACGGAGGCTCCGAACGTCCGCTTCTATGCCGGTGCGCCGCTCACGGTGTCGGACGGTCACGCGCTCGGTACGCTCTGCGTGATCGACAGCAAGCCGCGCCATCTCAGCCAGGACCAGCACAAGGCGCTCGAAACCCTGCGCCATGCCGTGGTCACCCAGCTCGAGCTGCGCCGCGCGCTCGAGGACTTCCAGTCCGTTCAGAAGATGCTGCGCATGTGCGCCTGGTGCCGCAACGTTCAGGACGCCAAGGGCGCCTGGCACCCGCTGCAGGAATACGTCCAGAGCGCCGAGACCGTGACGCACGGTATGTGCCCCACCTGCGTCGAGGCAACCCGGGAGGAGTGGTCGATCTAGCCGTCCGTCCTGAATCGAAAATAATTGGCTGTGTCAGGCTGGTGTCAGGCCAGGGTCAGGACAGTGTCAGGCGCGAAGCCTCTAATGGCTGCGGGGAGAATTGGGGGAGTAGAGAGGATCTCCACCATGACTCGCACACTCATACTGTCAGCAATCGTCTTCGCAGGGCTGGCCTCATCGGCCCACGCCCAGACTGTCAAATCGTCGACGGGCAACTGCGGGCCGGAAAGCTGGTCCACCGACAAGATGACCTATGTCGGTGTTCCGTGCGCCGGTGGCCAGAGCGGCACGTCGTCGGCGAGCAACTGTGGACCCGAGACCTGGTCCACCGACAAGATGGCCTACGTCGGCGTTCCGTGCACCGGAGGTCAGGCGCCTGGAACGCAGCAGGCCGCTGCGCCGACCGGCCTCCAGTATTGCAGCGAGCTCGTCGCGCGCTACGACGACTACCTGAACAAGCCCGGCAAGAGCGGCGGCATGCAGTCGACCAACGTCGCCGCCAACGTGGCCGCGGCCAAGTGCCGGGCCGGCGACGCGAGCGATGTCGGCACGCTTGAAAGGGCGCTGACGGACGCCCAGATCGCGCTGCCGCCGCGCACGCCGTAGCAAGGGCCGTACAGGGAACCTGGGACGGCAGGCGCGTTGGTTGACGCCGCAGGACGCGTCGGCTACCCACGCCCCGCCTCCCAGGAACCCGAAAAACGTGCCCGATACAGTCCCCTCTCTTGCGTCCGATGCGGCTCTGGCCGGCCATCCCGCCGGGCTGCGCCGCACATTCGCCATCATCTCGCATCCGGACGCCGGCAAGACCACGCTGACCGAGAAGCTGCTGCTGTTCGGCGGCGCGATCCACGTCGCGGGCGCCGTGAAGGCGCGCGGCGAGGCCAGGCGGGCGCGCTCGGACTGGATGAAGATCGAGCAGCAGCGCGGCATCTCGGTCACCACCTCGGTGATGCACTTCGAGTATGGCGGCGCGGTCTTCAACCTGCTCGACACGCCGGGCCACGAGGACTTCTCGGAGGACACCTA
>DATFCF010001025.1:0-2386 GCA_035253445.1 Mycobacterium sp. | reverse complement strand
CCGACGGAGATCGACGCCGGCCACCGCAAGATTCATGGCCCGACACAGCTCCAGACATCTGTTCGCGCAGTCTGACGGCAGATCATAGGGCCGCATCTCCACGGACAACCCCTGACGCCCTGCATAACGATAGTCATCGGCATCCGAGAGAATCTCGCAGGCAAAAAGGCGATCTCCCACGATATGCACCCGCACGTCCGTTCCCGATACAAACTGCTGAAACTGCGTCGGACACCACGTAATATCGCCGAGCCTGCTCATGTGAGCCGAAGATAACCGAGAGACGATACTGCGCACGCCGCTCAGCGATTTATAGATCACCCGGCCGTGACGTTCCCAAAAAGCCCGTACGGCCTGCGGGTCGGTGGTCACCAGCGTCTCGGGAATTCGAAATCCCATCGCCTGGATTTGGGCTGCCTGGAAGGGTTTGGAATTGTTTCCTGCCATGGCGCGCATTGGATTGACGACATGCGCAGGCGTCATCTCCAGCCAGGCACGCAGACAGGCATCGAATTCCATCGCATGCCGGTAGGCGGAGGACCGTGGATTGGCAGCGCGACCACGGAGCAACATAGTGGAGTCGTATGGACGAATGTAGGCCGCGGAGATCTGTTCAAGCCGGACTTTTTGAGATCCCACACTCAACAGCCCTTCCACCTCGCAGGCAACTCGGATTTGAAGTGACGAATCCAGCACCTCGTATTGATTGACCAGGATCACCGGTGCTCCGGCCCGCTGAAGCACCCGAAAGACCGCCTCCAGCGGATCATCCTCCGGCAGCCCCCACAGAAGAATCATGCCGACGCCACTTCCCTCCGGACCGACGGGCATTGCCGCATCACATGCCGCACGACCGCCGCCGCAATCGTTCGATCCGCAAGGTTTGGCCAGAGACTGGCATCGAGGAACTTCGCGTCATCGTTGGGAGACGAAAAGCGGACCGTCACAAGATCGAGTTCCGCCGCTTGCGCCAGCCTTCTCGCATACTGCACGACACGCGGGACAGCATTGCCGATGATTTGCGACCCCACAACCGTGATGCCTGCAGTGGAAGATTCTCCCTTGACCGGCTGTATCGCCTTCGTGCGCTGGCCTCGCACAACATACCATTCACTTCTCGCCACCGGGATACCCAATCGGCATGCCCAGTGAATCCACGTTTGGGGAGACCACCACTCACCGGCCAAACATCCTGGACTGGGCCGATTCAGTACAGGGCAGGGTAACATGTGCAGCCACGCCAATAGAAAGGCTTGCATCTCCTGGGCGACATAGGCTCTATCGGCCTGTTCAATATGCGGCAGATCCGTCGGCGTCACGGAGGCAAGTCTCGTAATGACCCCTGCAAGTTGCGTTTCCCGGCACACACGTCCTGCGACCACAACCTGCGACGGTCCGGCATGGTCGCCCAACTCATACCTCCAGCCCGACCGCGAAAGATCACATGGCCGGAGTAACCGAACACCCTGTCGCGCATACCGCCTGACAAAGGCGCTCGCGACTGCATCACCGGCATTCGCGACCACAAGCACCGTGCGCGCCGATCGCACTCGTTCACCCAGTGCTTCCTGACTTGGGGATACGTTTCGTATTCCGGCTCTTCGGCTTCCGCACCCGTCGCTGCGGCTCTCCGACCGAAGGACGCTCCTCAGGCTTGATAAACGCTCTACCGAGGGACCCCGCAGTAGCGGTGGTTGTGCTGCGTCGTCCCGGCCCGCCGCTTGCTTCTTCATCAGCTTCCACACCCGATGGCGCTCCTCCGAGCCCACGAGGCAGATCGGTGACCTTCGTGTCTCGCACCTTGTCACGAATCTTCTCCACAGAATCTCGAATCAACTTGGGGTTCTCGACCTGCTCCTTAATAAGTTCTTTTCCTTCTTTGTTGTCTTTCCGCTTCGCAACCACCGTGATCGTCGCCGTAAAATTCCTCGACGGATCTGCCACGCTGGTCGCCACAACGTGAAAGGTACCGGCGAGAGCCGGTGCGGTATACGTCGCCGTACTCGCGCTTGTTTGCGCCAACGCCCCACCTCGCCCTCCTTCAGCAATCGCAAAGTTGACCGCTGTCTGCATGGTCCCGGTAACCAAAGCCGTCACTTGCACGCTGCCATTGACCAGGAGCGATATCGATGGAGGCGAGATCGTAACCGCAACAACCTGGACGTTGAATTGAACCACGGCTTCCGTATCCCGTAATGTCGCCTTCACCGACAGCGCGGCCGCCACATTCGGCAACGTTTGAACCGTGATTGTTACACTGGCCTGTCCTTCCGGAATAGTCACCGGCGCCAATGACGGGATCGGATCACTGCCGGACTGCAAGGTCTTGGTCAACGTAACCACCACGCCCCCAGACGGAGCCTGGCGATCAAGAGCCACGGTCAGA
>DATFCF010001024.1:0-9734 GCA_035253445.1 Mycobacterium sp. | reverse complement strand
GGTGTTGCACGCCGCAAGGCCGGTGTTACGAGCCGCCGCGGGGCCCTTGCTGCGTGGATGGCGCAGCACCTGGACGTCGGAGTGCGTGTCGGCGAAGTCGGTCGTCTGCACCGCGGTAGCTGAACCGTCGTCGACCACGATGACCCGAAGCCCGCGCAGCGTCGCTACCAGTCGCCGCACCCCAGAAGCGTTGTCCCGCACAGGGATAATGATGGTCAGATCGCGATGCGAAGGCCCGCTGGCCGGCCGCGGATGCGCAACGGTCGCGTCGAGCAGCGTACGCGCAAGCTGCGCACTGATGGCGTCGTGCACCTCGAGCCGGCCACCGTTGAGCATGGTCTGCGCCGCGGGTGCCAGGCGCAGCAGCCGGGTAGGCGAGCCGCCGAGCAAGGCCGCTCCCTCACCGAGCACTTTCACTCGGCGATCCACCTGGACGGCGAACCCGTCGGGCAGCCGCGGTCCCGTCATGTCAGCATCCCGTCGCGGTCGGGTACCCACCTGGCGATCCGCTGCAAACATCCGTCGACCATCTCCCCCAGAATGCGCTCGCCCTCGTCGGCGGTCGCCGTGGTCGGATCACCGAGCACACCCAGTTCACTCACTGCCGCGATACCGCCGCGGCGCATCCGGGGCATCAGATCGGCCAGCGGTGCGCTGTTGCCGGGGACCCGCTCGTCGGTCCAGACGTCCCTTGGCGAAATATGTAGCAATACAGACGTTTCGGTGTGGCCGGCGTGTGCGTCGGCATTCTTGGCGGTGCACGAACACCAACTCACGTCTCGATCCTCGTATCTAAGCAAAGCCGCCGCGGCGGCCAGCGCCTCCACATTTCCCCCGTGCCCATTGACGAAGACGAGGCGCGATGCCCATCGCGACGCTGACCGGCCGAACTCCACCAGCAAAAGGCGAAGCGCCGAGGTGCCGATCGAGACGGTCCCGGCGAAGCCCTCGTGCTCTCCGCTGGCGCCGTATTCGATCGCCGGCGCCACGACCCAGCGGTGCTCATCCCGGTCGGTCAGCTGCGCAGCAACCGAGCGGCTGACGGCGATGGCAATACGGGTATCGGTGTCCAGCGGCAGGTGAGGTCCATGTTGTTCGGTCGAGCCTACTGGGACGATCAACGCGGATGACGTGCTCTGCAGCTGCCTCGACGTTGAGTTCCCGAGCTCGCTGGGAAAAGCCACCCGCCGATGGTAGGCCGAATTCACCTGGCGTGCGCCAATTGTTGGCGCATGCGCAGCAATTGATTTCCGGGAAGTTTCCGCGGGCGGTCGTCGCATAGCCACGCCAGCCCCCTCCGCCACGCCTGTACCACCGTGTTCCTTTCGGCGGACACGAAGATGATCAGGCGTCGGGCCTGCTTGGCACACCGAGCGCGCGGGTGAAGCCGGGCGGGACGAGCACGTCGCTGGCAACCAGGTCGTGGACCGACGCTCGGCCCAGGCCCATCAGTGCCGAGTCGATGCCACCGCGCAACACATCGAGCACGTTCTCGACACCGGCCTGGCCATTCGCGGCCAGACCCCACAGATAGGCCCTGCCGATCATCACCGCCCGCGCACCGAGTGCGACCGCCTTCACCACGTCGCTACCGCGCCGGATACCTCCGTCCAGCAACACCTCGACCTCGTCACCGACGGCCTCGGCGATCACGGGCAATGCCCGAATTGACGCGGGCGTGCTGTCCAGGTTGTTGCCGCCGTGATTGGACACCGAGATGGCCGAAACACCCGCGTCCACTGCGCGTTTGGCGTCGTCGACCCGCATCACGCCCTTGAGCATGAACGGACCGCCCCACAATTCGCGCAACCAGGCGATGTCCTCCCAGGTCGGCGGCGGCGTGGCCATCCACTCGCCGTAGGCCGCGAAGAACGGCGGGCCCGCTTCGCCGCGCAGTGCCTGGTTCGGCACCCGCAGGGACGGTGGACGCATCGTCTTGGCCCATTGCCACAACCAGCGCGGCCTCGTCAGGCCTTCGGGCATCATCCGCACCGCGGTCCGCAGGTTCATCTCCTCCGGGATCTTCGGGCTGCCCCAGTCCCTGCCGTGAGAGAAGCTCCAGTCGGTGGTGACGATCAGGCCCGCGGCGCCGGCTTCGCGGGCACGTTCCAGCCGGGCGGCGATCGCGTCCCTGCCGCCGAGCCAGTACACCTGGAAGAAGAGCTTGGGATTGGCCGCGATGACTTCTTCGATCGGCTTGCTGGCGAACGACGACAGACCCATCGCGGTGCCGCGCGCGGCGGCCGCGCGCGCCACGGCGACCTCACCATCGGGATGCACCGCCTGCACACCCGTCGGCGAGATCAGCACCGGGAGCGAAACATCTTGCCCCATCACGGTTGTCGAGAGATCGCGCTTCTCCAACGCGCCGATGACATGTGGTGCGAACCCGAGCTCGGCGAATGCGTCGACGTTGTCGGCGACGGTCACGCCCCTCTCGCTGGCGCCGAGCAGCGCGGCATACGCCGACTTGGGCAGGCGCTTCTTGGCTGCCTGCTGGCAGAACTCAACCGTCTCGAACCACGTATCTCGTGCCATGACTACACCGGGCTTTCGTTGCACAATCGGGCCGGCGGTTTGGTCAGCAGTTTGAGCGGAATCGGGCCCTGCTTCGTTCCGCGAGAGTGGTCACCGCTCGGCTTAGGCTTGACCCGTTCGCGGGCCAGGGCGGGAGCGCCATAGCCCTCCACACACTCGGGGTCCGGGCCGTCCAGCGGCAGACCGGTGAAGAACTTCGCGGCCATGCAGCCACCGCGGCAGCTGTCGTAGTGCCCGCAACTGCCGCACGCACCGGCGGATTGCGGCTCGCGCAACTCACGGAACAGCGGCGCGTTCTTCCACACGTTGGCGAAGCCCGTCCCAGAATCACTGTCGGACAGGATGTTTCCGGCAAGGAACCGGTCGTGGATAGCGAACGGACACGCGTACACGTCGCCCACCGGGTCGATGAGACAGACCACGCGTCCAGCGCCGCACAGGTTCAGCCCTGCGAGCGCGCCGGGTTCGCCCAGCCCCGAAAGGTGGAAGAAGGAGTCGCCGGTGAGAACACGATCACCCTTGGCCACCAACCAGTCGTAGAGCTGAACCTGCTGCGCGGAGGTCGGGTGAAGTTCGTCCCACACATCGGCGCCACGGCCCGAAGGCCGCAGCCGGGTGATTCGCAAGGTAGCACCGTAACGCTCTGCCAGAGCGGCGAATTCGTCGAGCTGGTCGACGTTGTGCCGGGTCACCACGACGGAGATCTTGGCGTCTTTGAACCCGGCCGCGGCGAGGTTCTCCAATGCCCGGATCGCCATGGCGAACGAACCTGCGCCGCGGACGGCATCGTTGACTTCCGCTGTCGCGCCGTCGAGGGAGATCTGCACATCGACGTAATCGCTGGCGGCCAGTCGTGCGGCCACCTCCGGGGTGATGCGCACCCCGTTCGTGGAGAACTTCACACCGACGTGGTGGGCGGTGGCATAGTCGACGAGTTCCCAAAAGTCCGACCGCACAGTCGGTTCGCCGCCGCCGATGTTGACGTAGAACACCTGCATGCGCTCGAGCTCATCGATGATGTCCTTGCACTGCTGCGTCGTCAGCTCACGCGGGTCACGCTTGCCCGACGACGAAAGACAGTGCAAACAAGCGAGATTGCAGGCATACGTGAGTTCCCACGTCAGGCAGATCGGCGCGTCGAGGCCATGCTCGAATTGCTCAACCAGACGTGGCACCGGTTGTCCGGCCGGCGCGAGCGCCGAATTAGTCGCAGCCATCGTCTCTTCCTGTCACGAGCATCTTGGACTGGGCCAGCACGCCCAGCGCGTGCAGGTAGGGCGCTTGCTGCGCGTCGTCGACTCCCGCGGCGCGGCACGCGGATCGCGCGTCGGGGTGGTCGTTCAACGAGTTGACCACCTCGACGATCGTCCGGTTCTTCAGGAACGACAACTTGCGCGTGCCGAAGTGGTAGAGCAGCGCACCGAACGGCTCTGGCCGCACGGCCACCTGATGGTGCAGCCGCCAGCGCAGGTCGGGGTCGAACGCCACCGTCGTCGGCATGGGTCAGTAGACCCCGCACATCCCGTCGATCGACACCTCTTCGACCAGGGTCTCGGTGACGAGTTCTTCAGCCTCGACCTGCTGATTCGGCTCCATTGACGTCCACCTTTCGCTACACAGGACCTCGACAATGTGATCGAGATCGCAATAATATGGCATCGAGTGCCGAAATGGAAAGGGGGGAGGCGATGGGGCCGGAATCCGGGCATCGCGTCGGCCGCCGGCGCTCGACGACCTGGGATCACATCAGCAACGTGGCGATCGACTTGTTCGCGGCACGCGGTTTCGACGAGGTCAGCGTCGACGATGTCGCCGAGGCAGCCGGGATCGCCCGCCGGACGCTGTTTCGCTACTACCCCTCCAAGAACGCGCTGCCATGGGGCGATTTCGACTCTCACCTGGACCGCATGCGCGATCTGCTGGTCGACCTCGACCCCGACGTACCGATCGACGAGGCGTTGCGCACGGCGCTGTTGGCGTTCAACAGCTTTGACGACCAAGAGACCGCCCGGCACCGCCAACGCATGCGGGTCATCCTGGAGACCGCTGCGCTGCAGGCATATTCGATGACCATGTATGCAGGGTGGCGCGCCGTGGTCGCCGCATTCGTAGCGCGGCGCCTGGACGCCAGGGTAGAGGACCTGGTACCCCAGACGGTCGCCTGGATGATGCTCGGTGTGGCGCTGTCGGCCTACGAGTACTGGCTGGCCGACGAATCGGTCTCACTGGCCACGGCGCTGGGAGGTGCATTCGACACGGTCAGCGACGGGTTGAAGGTGCTGGACCGTGGCAGGCGAAAATAATCGTGATTTGGGCGTCGGAGTTCGGGCCGCGACGGCGACGATAAGGGTGTGAGCGCCGAACCGAACGGCAACGACGTTCCGCGGGCACTGCTGGCGATCTACGACGATGCACTGCCGGTTGTGTACGGGTACTTTGTCCGGCGCTGCGGTGACCGCGGAACCGCCGAGGACCTGACGTCGGAGACCTTCCTGGCGGCGATGGACGCCGCCCGCAAGGACGCTCCGCCACCGATGACCGTGCCGTGGCTGCTGGGGGTGGCGCGCCACAAACTGGCCGACCACTACCGCCGTCGCCACGACCGGTTCAGCGTCCCGGTGGCCGAGTTACCCGAGCCCGTCGACCCGGCAGACGACTGGGACGTCGAGCTCGACCGCATCGTCGCAGAAACCGTGCTCGCCAAGCTGCCCGAGCAGCACCGCACGGTGCTGGCGCTGCGCTACATGGACGACTGCTCGGTGCCCGAGTGCGCCGAGCTGATCGGACGCACCGTGCATGCCACCGAGGCCCTGCTGGTTCGGGCCCGCCGAGCATTCAAACGGCACTACCCGGAACCGGAAGGAGGGATGTCATGAACAACAGCCACGACCCGTTGAGCGTGCTGCATGGCGACGAGCTTCCGGTGGCGCCCGATCCGGCGTTCGCGGCGCGGCTGCGTGCACGTCTGGAATCCGCAGCGAATTTCTTTGGGTCCCATCCCAATCAAACACAAGGAGTCGAAATGAGTGGCACAGATACCGCCATCGCAGAGATCAACGAACTCACCGTCGCATCCGCTCCCCCGCGGTCGGCGGCGCTGCCGTACCTGTCCGTCGCAAACGCACGGGACGCCATCGCGTGGTATGTCGACACCTTCGGTGCGACCGTGGTCGGCGAGCCGATCGTGATGGACGACGGCCGCATCGGCCACGCCGAACTGGCTATCGCGGGCGGCGTGCTGTACCTGGCCGACGAATATCCGGAGATCGGCTTGAAAGGCCCTGACCCGCAAGTGAGTTCAGTCAGCCTCATGCTGCACGTGCCTGACACCGACGCGACGCTGGAACGAGCCCGGGCACGCGGCGCGCAGGTCCAGCGCGAGCCCTACGAGAACTATGGAGCCCGCAACGCCACCGTCGTCGATCCATTCGGGCATCGCTGGATGCTCAGCGGGCCGGTCACGGGCGCGGCGACACCCATTCAGCACGGGGACGTCGGGTATGTCTCGGTGTGGACGCCTGATGCCGAGCGCGCGGCCGCCTTCTACGGCCACGTTCTTGGTTGGACCTACGACCCGGCGACCCATCAGGTCACCAACACCAAGCAGCACATCGGGATCGTCAGCGTCACCAATCCACAGGGAATGCTCTGCTGCTACGCGGTCGCCGATCTCGCTGGCGTCCGGCGATCGATCCTCGACGGCGGCGGCCATGCCGGCGAGGTGCAGGAGTTCGACTTCGGCACGGTGCTTGACGCCACCGATTCTCAGGGCGCGGCCTTCGCCGTATTCCAGCCGGCGCCGGGGACACCTCGGCCCGAGCTCAACGGCGCTGGGCCGGGCGAACTTTCGTACATCACATACGAGGTGCCGGACTCCGCGGCTTTCAAGGCCTTCTACAGTCGCGTGCTGTTCTGGACCTTCGAGCCAGGCCGTATCGACGACGGCTGGCAGGTGCCGGGAACGCACCCGATGGCCGGCGTCGCCGGTGGCAGCGCGCAGCGGGTGACCGTGCCGATGTGGACGGTCGACGACATCGACGCGGCGGTCGCGAGGGTGCGGGAGGCGGGCGGCACCCTCATCGAGGAGCCGTCACAGCAGGCCTACGGGAAGATGGCGCACTGCACCGACGACCAGGGCACCCGCTTCTACCTCGGCGAGTTCTAGCGGTTTGTGGAGTCGCACCGGCGGTGAGCGCCGGTAGCGCTCCACAAATCGCTAAAGGACGTCGGCGATCGGTGCGCCCGCGGCGATCTTGGCGCGGGACTTCATCACCTTGCCCGGCATCCCGCCGCCGACCACGCCGGCCACCACACCGTCGCGCTCGTAGAACGCGAGGAACTTGCGACCGTCGTCCTCGACAACGTGCACGATGTCGCCGGCCTCCGGTTCGCCGAGGCACTGGATCTTCACGTCGTACTGGTCGCTCCAGAAGTACGGCACGGAGACGGCCACCGGCGCGTCCTGGCCAAGGACCGCAGGCACCAGCGCCCGCGCCTGGTCGGCGACGTTGCTCCAATGCTCAACGCGCACTTGATGTCCCACCGTATTGCGCCACGACGCCACATCGCCGATCGCCCATACATGCGGTGCGCTGGCACGGCCGACCGCATCGCACACCACCCCGTTGTCGACTTCGATTCCCGTGCCCTCGAGCCAACCGGTGGCGGGGTGCGAGCCGATACCGACGACAACCAGGTCCGCGTCGAGTTCAGTGCCGTCGGAGAGCACCACCTTCTCGACCTTCTCGGCGCCGCGGACCGCGTCCACGCCGACACCGCAGCGCACGTCGACGCCTTCGGTGCGGTGCAGCCGGGCGACCAGCGATCCGATCTGCTCGCCCAGCACCGACGCCAGCGGTGACGGCTGCGGTTCGACCAGGACGACGTCGACGCCCAACCCGCGCAGGCTGGCCGCTACTTCGCAGCCGATGAAGCCTGCGCCGATCACCACGGCGTGCCGCGCGGCGGCCGCTTGCCGGCGCAGGGCAAGGCTCTCGTCGAACGAACGAAGGACGTGGATGCCGTCGAGGTTCGGAAACGACGGAATGCGTTTGGGCACCAGGCCGGTCGCGATCACCAGCTCGTCATAGCTCAGCTTTGTGTCGTCGGACAGGGTGACCGTCTGCGCGACGGTGTCCACGGACCGCGCCGCCTTGCCGAGCAGCACGGTGATGTCGTTCTCGTCGTAGAACTCGGCGGGCTTGAGCGTGACGTCGTCAGTCTCGCTGCGCAGTACTTCCTTGGACAACGGCGGACGGTCGTACGGCAGATGGTCCTCGTCACTGACGATGGTGATCGGGCCGGCGTACTCCGACCGGCGCAGCTGCTCAGCGGTGCGCGCCGCCGCAAGCCCGCCCCCCACGATGACGATGCCCCCAGTTCTGCTCACGTGGGAGTTCTACACGATGCGCTGGGCCAGATGTGCGCCACCCTGCGGTTTGCCGCGTCAGCCGCGCATCCGGTCGATGACGTTCGTCAGCACCACGATGCTCTCGCTACGTTCGACGTCGGCCGCCGAGCGGATGCGTTCCAGCGCCTCCTCGAGGTGTCTCATATCGCGAGCGAGCACGTGAAGGATGGCATCCGCGGTCCCGGTGACCGTGGCGGCGCTCACCACCTCAGGAATGTCGATCCATGCCGCGCGCAACTCGTCGGGGGCGACGGTGCCGTGCCGGAACACCTGCACGTAGGCCTCGGTGTTCCAGCCGAGCGCGTTGCGGTCGATGACGGTGGTGAAGCCCCGGATGACGCCGTTGTCGAGCATGCGGTCCACCCGCCGCTTCACCGCCGGCGCCGAGAGGTTCACCTTCTGTCCGATCTCGGCGAAAGTCGCCCTGGCGTGCTGGGCCAGCTCGGCCAGGATGTGTTCGTCTGTCTCGTCGAGACGGTCCATGATCACTCCTACGCAATAGATCGCCGCCATTCTACGCATGGCACAAGAAATCATGGGTATACACGCAAGAAGCGGCGATTGATTGCAGGATCGTTAGCAAATATCGTTGATTCATGACGATTTCAGATGTCGCCGCCCACGCGGCTCCGGTATCCGATGTCGCCGCGACCCGGAGGCGCCACGGCGCCGACAAAGCACCGACGCCGCGCATCCGCACTTCACGACCCCGCCACTACGCCATGACGGCGCCCACCTTCTTCGCCGTCGAGTACGCCATCAATCCGTGGATGGACACTTCGACTTCCGTCGACACTCACGTCGCGCTGAATCAGTGGGAGTCCCTGCGTCAGACCTATAAGGAACTGGGGCACACCGTCGAGCTGGTCGAGCCCGTCGCGGGCCTGCCGGACATGGTGTACGCCGCCAATGGCGGGCTGCTGGTGAACGGCAAGGCCGTCGTCGCCCAGTTCGCCTACCCGCAGCGCGCGGGCGAAGCCGGCGCCTACGCCGAGTGGATGACCCGCCACGGGTATATGCCTGCCGAAACACGCCACGTCAACGAGGGCCAGGGCGACCTGCTGGTTGTCGGATCAATTGTGCTGGGGGGCTATGGTTTCCGCACAGAACGCAAGGCGCACGACGAGATCGCGGCGCACGTCGGTATGCCGGTCGTCAGCCTCGAGCTTGTCGACCCGCGGTTCTATCACCTCGACACTGCGCTCGCGGTGCTCGACGACACCACGATCGCCTACTACCCGCCGGCGTTCAGCGACCAGGCGCGCGCAACGCTACTCGAGCTGTTCCCCGACGCCATCGAGGTCGGCAGCGCCGACGCCTATGTGCTCGGCCTCAACGCCGTGTCCGACGGCCGCAACGTCGTGCTGCCCGCCGCCGCTACCGGCTTCGCCGAGCAGCTTCGCGTGGCGGGGTTCAAGCCCATCGGTGTCGATTTGTCCGAGCTGCTCAAGGGCGGCGGATCCGTCAAATGCTGCACGTTGGAGGTACATCCGTGACCATCCTGGACACCGTGAACATGACATCGGCAGCGATCGCTGTCGACGACCGCTACGTCGCGCACAACTACGCCCCGCTTCCGGTGGTGGCGGTCAGCGCCGAAGGCGCCTGGATCACCGACGTGGAGGGCCGCCGCTTCCTGGACTGTCTCGCGGCGTACTCGGCGGTCAACTTCGGGCACCGCAACGCGGAGATCGCGGCGACCGCCCACGCACAGCTGGACACCATGACCTTGGTCAGCCGCGCGTTTCACTCCGACCGGCTCGGGCCGTTCTGCGAGGCGCTGGCC
>DATFCF010001023.1:0-12440 GCA_035253445.1 Mycobacterium sp. | reverse complement strand
CAAACTTTCTCGGCGGTGCTGTTCCTGCCGCCGCGAAACCTTCGACCACAAAGGAGAAGCGACCCGATGTCGTTGCCAGCACTTGATGACATTATTGCCCACCGGGGCACCGTCGAGCCAATAGAAGACCTGATCCGCATTGAAACGGCTCCGCGCGAAAAGGCCACGCCCATCATCATGGAGATGATGCGGTCGGTGTACCCGCACGACGAGGTGTTCGGCGAATTCTGCACCGTCAACAGCTATATCGACTGTCCTGTAGACGAGCTGTTCGACTACATGTCAGACACCCGCTGTCTCGAAGAGTGGACCTACAGCCTGCGCGGGTTCACCCCGACCGAGGAACCGGGGCTGTGGCTGGCCTACGACCGGCTGGGTTCTGAGACGCAGATCTATACCCGTACGCATGCCGACAGGGCGGCCATGACCGTCGACTATCACTGCGCCTGGGATCAGGGCAAGCACCTGTGGATGGTCTACCTGATACGCATCGTCGATGCCCAGGTGGTGTTCGACAAGCCAGGTTCGGTGGTGCTTTGGACCAACTGCCACCACCCGTTCTACGACCACAACCCTTACCCGGAATCCGCTCCACCGCAACGGCCGGTCTGGGTCGGCGACTTCTGGGACATGTTCGGCGCCGGTCATCTTCTGGAACTGAAGAACCTCAAGGCAATTGCTGAATACCGCCACCACAACGGCCTTCCCGTGACACCCGTATGGATGAGATGAGGAAAACATGACCGTCAGCTTGATAGACGTTTCGACGTATCTGCCCGGGGAACCGATCGGCGCCGATTACTATGCCCAATTCGCCACGTCCGACGACCTGCGGGACAACCTGATGTTCCGCGCGCCGAAGTTCCGCCACCACGTCGACGCGGATGAGACCGCAATCGACATGGTGGAACGGGCGACCGCCGGTCTCATCGAGCGACACGGCCAAGATGCCATCGCCAACGTCGACGTGTTGATCACCCACACCCAGATGCCGGACATGCCGTTCTACGGTGGCGGCGGCGGGATCGCGCATCGCCTTGGCATCAAACCGAATTGGGTGCTCGACCTTCACAACGGCGGATGTGCGGCGTTCGTGCTGGGCCTCAAGGTCGCCCGCAACCTGCTGGCGTCCGGCGAGGGCACCACCGCGTTGATCGCCATCGCACAGAACGCGGCCGGCCAGATCTTCGACCAGCCCAACGTGCGGCGCAAAGCGCAGGCGTCGGTCCCCGGTGACGGAGCGGCGGTGGGTTTGGTGACGCTTTCGGACACCTCGCCGATCCTCGATGTCGAGTGCCGCACATATGGCGAGTACGCCGGTGATATGACGATCGCCGTCGACCCGCCGCGCAAGTGGTGGCAGCCGGGACCGGGGGAGGGCTACATCGGCTTCACCGAAAGCAAGATCACCAAGGTGCTGGCCCGCGGCAACCGGCAGGTGCCCGAGGTGTCGTACGCCGTGTGCGATCGAATTGGCCGCAAGCCCAAGGATCTTGACTTGCTTGTCACCAATCAGCCGAACCGGGTGTTCCTGCGGAACTGGCGCGAAGCGCTCGAACTGCCCAAGGAGCGACACGTCGACACGTTCGACGAGTGCGGCAACCTGTTCGCTGCCGGTATCCCCGTCAACCTCGACAAGGCGATTTCCAGCGGACAGCTGAAGAAGGGCGACGTGGTGATGATGGCGGCGTTCGCCCACGCAGGCGACTTCGCCGGCGCGGCAGCGGTCCAGTGGGGCGGCCGGAGCGGCGGCGACCGCGACATCGGGATCACTGACTGATGGCCGCCGCGAAGCATGCCCTCCCCGATGCGGTCGAAGCACTGCCACAGGCTGTTGATCCGTTCGCGTTGTCGCTCAACGAAAATCCGTTCCCACCGCTTCCGGCGGTGCGGTCGGCATTGATCGAATCGATCGATGCGGCCAACCGATATCCCGAGTATCTGCCGGAGCGGTTGCGCTCGTTGATCGCCGATCGCGTCGGGGTACGCGACGACCAGGTCGTCATCGGCGAGGGCGCGACGGGGGTAGTCCTGCAGGTGCTGCACGCAGTGACCAGCCCGGGCGAGACGATGGTGATGACATCCCCGACGTTCGACGGGTATCCGATCTTCGCGCAGATGGCCCGCCTGCGATCGGTCACCGTGCCGCTGGACCAGCACGGCCACCACGACCTCGACGCGATGGCTGAAGCGGCCAGCCAGGCGCGGGTCGTGGTGGTGTGCCGGCCACACAATCCGACCGGAACCATCGAGCCCGCGGCCGATATAGAGCGGTTCCTCGGGCGGGTGCCTGCCGACACCGTGGTGCTGCTGGACGAGGCCTACGTGGAGTTTTTGGCGCCGGGCTACCGGATCGATGCGCCGACGCTCGTCGAGCGGTATCCCAATGTCGTGGTGCTGCGGACCTTCTCGAAGGCCTATGGGCTGGCCGGCCTGCGGATCGGTTACGGCTTTTGCGCGTCCGCACTCGCGCGCAGGTTGTGGACCATGCAGCTGCCATTTGGAACCGGCATCACCAGCCTGGTGGCGGTCGCCGCGTCCTATGACGCCGAAGATCAACTGCAGCAACGTATTCGAATGATCGCCTCCGAGCGCCGTTTCATGCGGATGCGGCTACGCGCGATGGGTGTCTACAGCACGGACGGACACGCCAACTTCGTGTACCTGCCGCCACGTGGTCGGCCATGGCGCGATGTTTTCGACGGCACCGGATTGAAGGTGCGTGACTACGCCGACGGCAGCGTGCGGATCACCGTCGGCAGCCGACAGTCGACCCGTGCGGTGCTGTCCGCCGTGTCGGCGGTGGCGTCGCGCTGATCTGCCGGGCGAGCGCCGGTCCATGCGGTATGAAGAGTCGTGCCTTCACAACCGCCGTGGCCGAGCAAGCCGGACCCGATCGCGCTGGCGCGCGCCAACTGGGAGCGTTCGGGCTGGGGTGCGGTCGCCGACGGCATGGTCGCGGTGACGTCGGTGATGCGGGCACATCAGATCCTGCTCGCCCGTGTCGAAACCGCGCTGCGGCCCTACGACCTCAGCTTCTCGCGCTACGAACTGTTGCGGCTACTGGCATTCAGCCGCACCGGCGCACTGCCGATCACCAAGGCGTCTGACCGGCTGCAGGTACACGTCACCAGCGTCACGCACGCGATCCGCCGGTTGGAGGCCGACGGGCTGGTGGAGCGAATCCCGCATCCCACCGACGGGCGCACCACTCTGGTGCGGATCACCGACCTCGGCCGCTCGACCGTCGAGGACGCGACCGTGACGCTCAACAACGAGGTCTTCGCCGACATCGGCATACCCGATGAAGAGTCGCGGTCGCTCGCGAATTCGATCGAGACGCTGCGCCGCCATGCGGGCGACTTCTAGGCCCGAAATAGAATTCCGGGCTGTGAGTTCGCTCGAATCACGACCCGGAATTCTATTTCGGCGCTAACTGGACGTGGTCGGCAGTGGAATCGTGGCAGTCACCGCGGTTCCTGAGCCTGGCCGCGATCGGATGTTGAGCCGGCCGCCGACGATTTCGGCGCGCTCGGCCATCGACAGTAGGCCGTAGCCGCCCATCTCGTCGCTGCCCAGCGGATGTTCGAACGTGTCGAAACCGATTCCGTCGTCGACGATTTCGAGGCGGGCGGTGTCTTCTTCCACCCGGAAGGTCAGCCGCGCGACCTTGGCGTCGGCGTGCTTGACGACGTTCTGCAGGCACTCCTGCGCGATGCGGTACAACGCCAGCTCGATGTGGTCAGGCAGCCGCGTGTCGTCGAGGTCGACGTCGATGCCGATCTGCGGGATCGACCGGGCGAGGCTGGCGAGCCCGCCGGCGAGGCCGAGGTCGTCGAGCACCGGCGGCCGCAATCCGCCGATCGCCGCGCGCGCCTCCTGCAGCGTGAGCTCGACCAATTCGCGGGCCTTGTCGAGTTGCTCGGCCATCATGGCCGGGTCGTCGACCGCGCGAGTCGCCGCGTCCAGCCGGTACGACAGGGTCACCAGCCGCTGCGAGATGCCGTCGTGGATATCGCCGGCCAACCGGCGTCGCTCGATCTCCTGCGCCTGGATCACCTGTTCGACGAAATTCTCGTGCGCGCGTTCGCGGGCCACCAACTGCCGGTGCAGCCGGGCCTGATGCAGGGCGCCCGCGATGAGCCGGCCGATCACCAGCAGAAGTTCGACATCGCGCTCGGTGAAATCGCGCCGCTCGACGGTGTGCACGTTGAGGACGCCGACCAGCCCGCCGGGGTCGGTCTCCATCGGAACCGACACCATCGACGTGAAATCCTTGCCGCGCAACGACTCGAACGGCATGTACCGCGGGTCGGACTCCTTGTCCTGCCTGATCACGACGGGCTCGCGGTGGCTGGCCACCCAACCGGAAATGCCCTGTCCCAACGGAAGCCGGATCTTGCCGACCTCGGCATCGAACGGCGGCGTCGCTCCGGCGAGCGTGAGCGATCGGTCGGTGTCGTCGAGCACGTGTACGAAGCACACGTCGCTGGCGGTGGCCGCGGTGATCATCCGGGCAGCAGCGGCCGCGAGCGGCTCGACTCCCGGCCCGCTCGATGCGGCCTGGATCAGCTCTCGCAGCAGCGCAAGCTCGCGGTCGGCGTCGACAAGGTCGCGCACAGCGTTCGACGGGCGCGCCGCGGGCCTCATTTGTAAATGCCTTCGCGGAGGGCCGTTGCGACGGCGCCGGCACGGTCGCTGACGCCGAGCTTGCGGTAGATCGAGCGCAGATGAGACTTGACGGTCTCATCGCCGATCACCAGTTTGGTGGCGATGGCGCGGTTGGACAAGCCGTTGACGACGAAGGACAGGATCTCGCTCTCCCGCTGCGTCAGGCCCTGCCGCGCACCGGGCCAGAATTCGTCGCGCTGCATCCGCGCCGCGGTGTCGACCGCGCGCGCCGCCATCGTCGGGTCGATCGCGGTCTCGCCGCTGTGTACGAACTCCAGCTGGCGCACCAGATCGTCGCTGCTGATGCTCTTCAGTAGGTAGCCCGACGCACCGACGCGCAACGCCTGGAAGAGATACTGCTCGTCGTCGTAGACGGACAGCATCACGACCTTGCGTTGCGGGTCGCGCTCGCGCAGCTCCTGGCACAGGTCCAGACCGCTGGCGCCCTGCATACGGACGTCGCATAAGACGATGTCGGGCTGAAGTTCGTCGATGACGCTGAGCGCTCGCTCAGCGCCGACGGCCTGCCCTACCACCTGGACGCGGTCGGAGAACGTCGCGAGCATGGCTTTGAGGCCCTCGATGACCATCTCGTGGTCATCTACCAGCACAATCCGCACCGGTCCCGCCGCGCCAACAAACCCCGGGTCGCGCCGCTTCTGCCCGCCGACCACCATGGCAACACCTTAGAGCCGCCACCCCGCCGGGGGTTCTAACTTGGCCTGCCCAATCCCCCCTACGGGGGACGCGCCGACAGTGTGACGTGGGCCACGCTTTGCAGGTGCCGATGACACAGGAGAGAACGTGGCGCGCTGGCCGGTTCTGGTGGGACTGGTCGCGGCCGAGTAACGCAAGTGTGTATCCGCTGCGCGCGGTGATCTTCGACCTCGATGCGTTGGCGGATGTCGAATCCGACGCCCATCGGGTGGTGTTCAACGCCGCCTTCGCCGAACACGGCCTGGACATCGCGTGGACGGTCGAGCGTTACCGCAAGCTGTTGGCGCTGAGCGACGAACGTCAGCGGGTGGCAGCCGAACTACGGGCTCGAGGGGTCTGCACGGAATGCGACGTGCTGAACAAGCTGCTCGTAGACGAGATCGTCGCGACCAAGACGATGATGTTCGAAGAAATGGTCCTGGACGCCGACCTGGCGCCGCGGCCGGGGCTGCATGACTTCGTCATGGATGCCTTCGCTGCGGGCGTATCGGTGGGCGTGGTGACGAACGGCCCGCGAAGCTGGGCGGAGCCGCTGGTGCGGCAGCTTGTCGGCGAGGGACTCATCGAGACGGTTATCACCGGCGATGACGTGAAGAAATCGATGCCGAATCCCGAGCCCTATCACCTCGCGCTGTGGGAGCTGGGAATACCCGCCGAGAACGCGCTCGCCTTTGCGGGATCCGCCTCGGGGCTGCGGGCGGCGAACGCCGCGGAGCTGGCCACTGTCGTCATCACCGGCGGTGGCGCGCCCGATCTGCCGACAGCCGCGGCGGTGCGTCCGGACTACGCCGGCAGCGACCCGCTACGCCTGGCGGATTGCCAACGCCTGCACGGTCGTTGGTGGACGGCGCGCAAGCCGTCAGCCGCGTAGCCATCAGGCGGTTTCACTCGACGATTTGGTGAACGTTTCGGATTTGTCCGCCATATCGGTCGTTGCTGCGGTCCAATAGCGCCGATGAAAACAGCGCGCCTGACTTTCCGACGTTGCAGTCACCTGGTCGTGGCGGCCGTACTCTGTGCCGCCGCATATATTGCCGGTAGCGCTGCGCCCGCATCGGCCGGCCAATCGGGGCGGCTTGACTTCGGGGGACTGGCCCGCACATATAGCCTGCACGTACCTGCGGGTCTGGAGCGTCCGGCGGGTCTCGTCGTGAATCTGCATGGTGCGGGGGCGATCGGGGCCGGTTGGGAGTGGGAAACGAACTACGACGCCGTTGCCGATGCGCACGGGTTCATCGTGGTCTACCCCGACGGCGTGGACTTCAGTTGGGCTGACGGCCGCGGTGCGTCGGTGCCCGACCGGCAGGGGGTCGACGACGTCGGGTTCATCACGGGATTGGTCGCCAAGCTGGTCTCCGACTTCGGCATCGATCCCGGTCGCGTTTACGCCACAGGGATGTCGGCGGGGGCGTTCATGGTCAACCGGCTCGCCTGCGAACGCGCCGATGTCTTCGCCGCCATCGCCCCGGTGGCAGGAACCCTGGGTGTCAACGTGGGGTGCGCACCGTCGCGGCCGGTGGCGGTGCTGGCGACGCACGGCACTGCTGATCCGGTCGTGCCTTTCAACGGCGGCCCGATGGTTGGTCGGGGCGGTGCCAGCGACATCGTCTCGGCTCCCGGGCTAGCGGCTCGCTGGCGGCAGGCCGGCGGGGACGTGATGTTCAAGCAGATCGATGGGGGCGGCCATTTCTGGCCCGGAGACGCCTCCGAGGCGTCGGCGCAGTTCTTCGCCAGCCACTCGAGGTAGCCGCTACGCCTTGCGTAGCAGCTCGATGACCGCGCTGAAGTCCTTGTCGGCGTGGGAGGCGTCGACCGCGATAAACGCAGCGTAGATCTCGGCGGCGTGCGAGCCGAGCGGCGCCGACGAGCCTGTCGACTTGACCGCGTCCATCGCCAGGCCGATGTCCTTGTTCATCAGCGCGGTCGCGAATCCCGGCTTGAAGTCACTGTTGGCAGGCGACGTCGGAACCGGTCCCGGCACAGGGCAATTCGTGTGCACCGCCCAGCAGTTACCGGTCGCACCGGTGATCACGTCGAACAACGACTGCGCGGAAAGCCCCAGCTTCTCGGCAAGCACGAACGCCTCGCCGACAGCGATCTGCTGCACCGCCAACACCATGTTGTTGCACAGCTTCGCGGCCTGCCCGGTGCCCGAATCCCCGCAGTGAATGATCTTGCCCGCCATCGGCTCCAACACGGGCCGGGCGCGTTCGACGGCAGCGGCGTCACCACCGACCATGAAGGCCAGTGTGCCTGCGGTCGCGCCCTTCACCCCGCCGGAAACCGGTGCATCGAGCTGCGCGATACCGCGTTCGGCGGCCTGCTGATTGATGGTGCGGGCATCATCGACGGAGATGGTGGAGGTGTCGATGAACAGCGCGCCTTCTGAAGCCACGGGCAGCACCTCGGCGTAACACGCCTTCACGATGTCCCCGTTGGGAAGCGACGTGATCACGATATCGGCGTCGGCGACTGCCTGGGCGCCGGTGTCGAAAACCGCAGCGCCCTTCTCGGCGGCGGCGGCCTTCTGCGCGGCGACCGGATCGAAGCCGCGCACGGTGTGCCCCGCGGCGAGCAGATTGGCCGCCATCGGACCGCCCATGTGGCCCAATCCCAGGAACGCTATCGTCGTCATCTGTTCTCCCGTCGCTATGCGGACGCGCGGGCCCGGGCCGCTTCGGCCCGACCGATGACCACACGCATGATTTCGTTGGTGCCCTCGAGGATTCGGTGCACCCGAAGATCGCGGACGATCTTCTCCAGCCCGTACTCGCGCAGGTAGCCGTAGCCGCCGTGCAGTTGCAATGCCTGATCGGCGACGTCGTAGCACGCGTCGGTCACATAGCGCTTGGCCATCGCGCACAACTCGACCTTATCCGGGTGATTCTCGTCCAGAGCGGATGCGGCGCGCCACAACAGGATTCGCGATGTCTGCAGCGCAGTCGCCATATCGGCCAGCGTGAACCGGATGGTGGGCTCGTCCAGCAGTGCGCCACCGAACGCCTGCCGGTCGGCGAGATAGCCGGCCGACTTGTCGTAGGCGGCCTGCGCACCGCCGAGCGAGCAGGCGGCGATGTTCAGGCGGCCGCCGTTGAGCCCGTTCATCGCGATGCCGAATCCGGTGCCCTCGCCGTCGGCCCCGCCCAGCATCGCGTCGGCAGGTACCCGCACACCCTCGAAGATCACCTGGGCGGTCGGCTGTGCGTTCCAGCCCATCTTCAGTTCGTCAGCACCGAAACTCAGTCCCGGCGCGCCCTTTTCGACCACGAACGCCGAAATGCCGCGAGGACCGTCGCCGCCGGTACGGGCCATCACGACGTACACGTCGGATGTTCCGGCGCCGGAGATGAACTGCTTGACGCCGTCGATGACGTAGTCCCCACCATTTGAACCTTGACGAACTGCCTTGGTGCGCAATGCGCTCGCGTCGGATCCAGCGCCCGGTTCGGTCAGACAGTAGGAGGCGATGGCCTCCATCGACGCGAGACGTGGTACCCAGGATTTGCGCTGTTCGTCGCTGCCGAAGGTGTCGACCATCCACGCGCACATGTTGTGGATGGACAAGAACGCGGCGATGGTCGGGTCTGCGGCGGCGAGTTGCTCGAAGATGCGCACGGCGTCGATCCGGCGCAGGTCGCTGCCGCCGACGTCCTCCCGGCAGTAGATGGCGGCCATGCCGAGCTCGGCCGCCTCGCGCAGTACATCGGCGGGAAAGTGCTTGGTGGCGTCCCACTCCAATGCGTGTGGCGCGAGGCGCTTCTCGGCGAACGCGGCCGCCGTTTCGGCGATCACGCGTTCGTCGTCGTTTAGCCCGAAGTAGTCCATCTACTTCATTGTCGGGATGACGAACTCGGCGCCGTGGCTACCCGCGGGCCAACGCTGCGTCACCGTCTTGACCTTGGTGTAGAAGATGATCGACGCCGGACCGTGCTGGTTCAGATCGCCGAAGCCGGAACGCTTCCAACCGCCGAACGTGTGGTAGGCCACCGGCACCGGGATCGGCACGTTCACGCCGACCATGCCGACCTGCACGCGGGACACGAAGTCGCGGGCGGTGTCGCCGTCGCGGGTGAAAATTGCTACGCCGTTGCCGTATTCGTGCTCGGAGGGAAGTGCTAGTGCTTCCTCGTAGTCGTTGGCGCGCACGATGCACAGCACCGGGCCGAAGATCTCGTCGGTGTAGATCGACATGTCGGGGGTGACATGGTCGAACAGGGTGGGGCCGATGAAGTAGCCGCCCTCCAGGTTCGCATCACCGAACTGCAGGTCGTCGCTGGTGCGTTCGCGGCCGTCGACGACGGCTTCCGCGCCGGCCTCGACGCCTTGGTCGATGTAGTCCTTCACGCGGGCCAGTGCGGCCTCGGTGACCAGCGGGCCGTAGTCGGCTTTCGGGTCAAGGCTGTGGCCAACCCGCAGATTGTTGACTCGCTCGACCAGCCTGGCGCGCAGGCGATCTGCGGTCTGCTGACCGACGGGAACCGCCACGCTGATGGCCATGCAGCGCTCGCCTGCGCTGCCGTAGCCGGCGCCGATCAGCGCGTCGACCGCGTTGTCGAGGTCCGCGTCGGGCATCACGATCATGTGGTTCTTCGCGCCGCCGAAGCATTGCGCGCGCTTGCCGTGCGCCGCGGCGGTCGAGTAGATGTAATGCGCGATGTCGGAGCTGCCGACGAAGCCGACGGCTTGGATGTCCGGGTGCTCGAGGATGGCGTCGACGGCTTCCTTGTCGCCGTGCACCACCTGGAACACACCCGGCGGCAGGCCGGCCTCGAGGAACAACTCGGCCAGCCGGACAGGCACCGACGGGTCGCGCTCACTGGGCTTGAGGATGAAAGCGTTGCCGGAAGCGAGCGCGGGCCCGGCCTTCCACAGCGGGATCATGGCGGGGAAGTTGAACGGGGTGATACCGGCAACCACCCCCAGTGGCTGGCGCAGCGAGTACACGTCGATACCCGTCCCGGCGCTTTCGGTGTATTCACCTTTGAGCAGGTGCGGGATGCCGACGGCGAACTCGATGACCTCGATGCCGCGCTGGATGTCGCCCTTTGAGTCGGCGAGTGTCTTGCCGTGTTCGAGCGACAGCAGTTCGGCGAGTTCGTCGATGTTCTGGTTGACCAGGTCGATGAAGCGCATCATCACCCGTGCCCGGCGCTGCGGGTTGAAGGCGGCCCACTCCTTCTGCGCCTCGACCGCGCCTGCGACCGCGGCGCCGACATCGGCGACCGAGGCCATCGGCGCGGTGGCCTGTACCTGCCCGGTGTTGGGGTCCATCACGTCGGCCGTGCGCGTCGACTGACCTGCAGTGCGCTTGCCGTTGATGAAATGAGAAATCTGTGTGGTCATGGTCTTGCCCCTCGCCCGAATGGCTGAATACTTGGATATCCTAGTAAACGGTGGCGGCGCTGCGCAAGGGGGCTCGAAACTGCTGACAGATCGCGATCTCGCGCAGATTCGCGATCTGTGCGCAGTTTGGCGTTCCAGGAGGGGCTAGCGGCGCAGCCGGTCGATGAAGGCCCTGGCCTCATCCCACGTCGGCAACAGACCCGCGGCCTGCACTTCGGCAAGGGAGGGCGCCTCGCGGTCGCGATCGGATAGCACCAGCTCGTCGACATCGGGCCAGACGATGCCGATCGCCGGATCGAGCGCATTGATCGTGTGCTCGCGCCCAGGGGCATAACCCGCCGAACACAGGTACATCACCGTCGAATCATCTTGCAGCGCAAGGAATGCATGGCCCAGGCCCTCGGAAATGTACACCGATCGTCGGTCGCGGTCGTCAAGCACCACCGCATCCCACGTCCCGAACGTCGGTGAACCGACCCGGATGTCGACCACCACGTCGAACACCGAGCCGTGCAGGCATGTCACGTACTTGGCCTGGCTCGGCGGCAGCTGCGCGAAGTGCAGTCCACGCAGGACCCCCGCCCTGGACACTGAGCAGTTGGCCTGATGCAGGTCGAGCCGGTGCCCGGTGAAGCCGCTGAACGACGAGTCGGTGAACCATTCGTAGAACGCCCCCCGCGAATCGGCATGCAGCTGCGGGGTGATCTCCCACGCACCGGGCACGGCGAGTTCGCGCACCTTCATTGGCCGCGCTCCTCGTAGGTGGCTTCCACGGTTTCTTTCAAAGGGCCCCACCATGATTCGTTGGCGCGATACCAGTCGATCGTGTCACGCAGGCCTTCTTCGAAGTCGGTGTGTTTCGGGCCCCAGCCCAGCTCGTCGCACAGCGCCGACGGGTCGATCGCATACCGCAGATCGTGGCCGACGCGGTCGGTGACGTGCTCGAAGTCGTCGGGCTCGCGACCCATCAGCCGCAGGATCGTCCGCATCACCGACAGGTTGTCCCGTTCGCCTTCTGCGCCAATCAGATACGTACGCCCGATCTGGCCATCGGCGAGGATTCGCCACACCGCGCTGTTGTGGTCGTCGACATGGATCCAGTCGCGCACGTTGGCGCCGCTGCCGTACAGCTTGGGCCGCCGGCCGGTCAGCACATTGGTGATCTGGCGCGGAATGAACTTCTCCACATGCTGGTAGGGCCCGTAGTTGTTGGAACAGTTGGAGATCGTCGCCCGCACGCCATAGGAGCGCACCCACGCCCGCACCAGCATGTCGGAGGCTGCTTTGGTCGACGAGTACGGGCTCGACGGGTTGTACGGCGTGGCCTCGGTGAAGCGGGCCGGGTCGTCGAGCTCGAGGTCGCCGTAGACCTCGTCGGTCGAGATGTGGTGGTAGCGGGTGCCGTGGGCGCGCACCGCCTCGAGCAGCGTGTAGGTGCCGACCAGGTTGGTGGAGATGAACGGCGACGGGTCGCGCAGGGAGTTGTCGTTGTGCGACTCGGCGGCGAAGTGCACGACGGCGTCGTGGTCGGCGACCAGGCGTCCGACCAGCGCGGCGTCGCAGACGTCGCCTTCGACGAGCGTGCAGCGGTCGGCCGGCAGCCCGTCCAGCGACGCTCGGTTGCCGGCGTAGGTCAGCTTGTCGAGCACGGTCACCGTGTCGTCGCTGTGGGCGAGCACGTGGCGGACGTAGTTGGACCCGATGAACCC
>DATFCF010001022.1:0-2367 GCA_035253445.1 Mycobacterium sp. | reverse complement strand
GCCAGTGAGGAACCGTCAGGCATCAGCTGGGGCACGCCGGCTGCATTCGAGTCGCGCCTCGCTGGAGGGCGCTACCACGGATTCGCTCACGGCACCGCCGGTGTGGGCTATGTCTTACTTGCGACGGCGCTCGCCACCGGTCGGTCGGACTGCCTGGAGCTTGCCTATCGCGCCGGGGAGACTCTCCTCGCGAACGCCCTTGTCGAAGATGGGGTGGCTCAGTGGGGCGCCGGACCCGGTGATGACGCGACGGCCCCGTACTGGTGTCACGGATCTGCGGGGATCGGAACATTCCTTGTTCGGCTGCATCGCATTAGCGGGGATGACCGGTTCCTCAAGCTCGCCGATATGTCGGCCCAGGCGGTCGTGGAGAACTCTTGGCGGGGAGTGCTCGGGCAGTGCCATGGGCTCGCCGGCAACGGCGATTTCCTCCTCGACATGGCCGAGATGGCTGACAGGCGACGATACGAGGCCATGGCACATCAGTTGGCCCGCATCATCTTCGCCAGCCGCGCCTACCGCGACGGCCACGTCGTGTTTCCCGACGAGCGCGGAGCCCCCTCCCCTGTGTGGGCGGACGGGGTCAGCGGCATCCTGGCCTTCCTCTTGCGGTTACGGCACCGCTCGCCCCGCCTGTGGACGGTCGACCCGCTGCTCGAATGGAGCCGGTCATGATCACGGCCCCGTCGGACGCGGCACTGGCCATCTCCGGCCGCTTCAACTTCATCTTCTCGGAGAATGGCTGGTACGGCACATGCCGGACAACGAACGGTAAATGCCATGCCCTCGAGTGTTGGACGCTTGCCTCGGAGGAGCCACAGAGGCGGATTATCCCCGATGTGGTTGTCAACGGAGGAACAGACGCACTGCCCCTCGATGACGGACGCATTGTTCTGTTCCAGACGGACCGGGGAAGCCTGTTTCAGAGACACGAACTCGCGTTGCTCGAACTGCAGGGTGACGATCTCCGTCAGGAGAGGCTCGGTGCGATTGTATCGCTGTTAGGAGGCTATCTTCTGCCGAGTCCGAATCCTGCCCAGCTCGGGTTCGTCGTCGCGCTCGATTCCGGGGATTCGGCGATTTGGCGGATTTCGGCCTGGCCACCGCACATCGAGCTTGTCATGCAGATTCCGGGCTCGCTTGACGGCGGCGTATGGCTTGACAGCGATGCAAGCGTCTTAGCGGTCAATCAGACCTGCGGCGGCTGCCGTTCCAACGGCATCGTCGTCGACCTTGCCAGGAGATCGTGGAGGATTATCTGGTCCAGATCTGCCACCAGCGCGGATCGAATCTTGCTAGGCAGCCTGCAGTCGAAGTTGATTATTGTCGCCACCACGGTATCTGGCGAAGAACGGCTCGGCTGGGCGACCCTCGGTGAGTCGACCGTGCATTTTCCAGAGTCCCTGCACCGATCGGGCTATGAGCGCCGCGCCCTGATTCTAGACGATCGCGGCGAACGGTTATTGGTGCACGAGGAATCGGGGGCGAGATCCCGGCTATTCGTCTATACTCCGGCTGAGGACTCTCTTGTACCCCTTGCCGGCCCGCCAGG
Organism: Mycobacterium sp.; assembly: GCA_035253445.1. Classification (GTDB taxonomy): domain Bacteria; phylum Actinomycetota; class Actinomycetes; order Mycobacteriales; family Mycobacteriaceae; genus Mycobacterium. The sequence goes on along the minus strand of DATFCF010001022.1, from coordinate 815 downwards.
CAGGGTCTCGTCTCCCGCCTGCTGGACTGGGAACCTCATCCGATTTAGATTCTCTGCTCCAACCCAACCTTCCACCCTCGCCACCGTACGGCTTGGAGCAGAGCCACGGTGGTCCTTGAGCCGGGATCATGACATTGAAGGCCACTTCATCGCACCGCAAGCCCAACTGATCGAACTTGATGGTCCGGCAGGACCCATGGAGGCGATTGTCTACGGCGGCGCTAACTGGCGAACATGCGAACATCTCGTCGTAGCGTTGCACGGCGGCCCGTTGTCCTCGTGGCGCTTTGGGTTCGAGCCGCTCTTCCACTCCTTATCAACCGAGGGGGTGGCGGTGGTGGCGCCAAATTACCGCGGCAGCACCGGGTACGGCGCGGAACACCTGCAAGCGGTAATCGGCAACTGGGGCGGCCCGGACCTTGAGGATGTCCTCGGTCTGGCCCGAAACCTGGAGAAGGACAGAACCTCACGTCAGCTGCCCAGGCCGGTCGTGTTAGGCGTGAGTTACGGTGCCTTTCTAGCACTACTCGCGGCATGCCACGCGCCGGAGTTGTGGTCGGCATGCGTCGCACTCGCCCCTTTCCTATCCGGGCCACGTTTTTATGACAGCGCAAACGTCGCGGTGCGACATCGCATAGAACAACTAGGCGGACTGCGACCAATCGAGGATTGCGCGGGGCCGCGAGATGTCCTACAATTGTGTGGCGGGTTATCAACGCCACTGCTGTTGATACATGGCGTCGAGGACGAAACGATACCCGTAGAGCAATCAAGAATACTGAGGCGGCGCCTTCTCCAGCTCGGGAAAATCGAGG
>DATFCF010001021.1:0-2909 GCA_035253445.1 Mycobacterium sp. | reverse complement strand
CTCCACATGCAGGCCGTGCGGATTGTCCGGGCCACACCCCATACAGGTCGGGGTATGAGAAGGCAGCCGTTCCGACGGCGCCGCACGATCTGACACGAAAACACTCCCGCTACTTCAAGTTTCGCTGCGATACTGGTAGTACCACAACTGCTAGACTTTCCGGTGCGACATCGCCTAAATCGACCGCCGAGGTGACCCGTGAGCGACAGCAATCAGCCCTCCCTGCCCGATGATGACGACATCGATCCGCGGCGGATCCGGTCACGGAATCGACTATTGGATGCTGCGGCAACACTGTTGAGCACCGGAGGGGTCGAGGCCGTCACCATCGATGCCGTCACCAAGGCATCCAAGGTGGCCCGTACCACTCTTTATCGGCATTTTCAGAGCTCGTCGCATCTGCTGGCTGCCACCTTCGAGCGGCTACTACCGCAGGTAAGCACACCAGCACCGACCAGCGGTTCCCTACGCGAACAGCTGATCGAGCTGCTCAGCCGCCAAGCCGCCCTGTTCAACGACGCCCCGCTGCACGTCACCACCCTGGCATGGCTCTCACTCGGCCCCACCGGCGCCAAAGAAGAGACCGACAACAGTCACGCATCCGGGGCGCTGCGGGCCCGCGTCGTCGACCAGTACCGCCAACCGTTCGACACGATCCTCACCAGCTCGAAAGCCCACACCGAACTCGGCAACATCGACCGCGACCTCGCGATCTGCCAACTCGTCGGACCCCTCGCATTCGCACGCATGACCGGCCTGCGCACCATCACGCGCGAGGACTGCACAACCCTCATCGACAACTTCCTCGCAACCCACCGCAGAGCCGCCACCCCCGCAGACGTAGGCGAAGTCGTCTGAACGGACCCAGAGCGACATCGCGGAGATGCGGTCGCTCTGAGCCATCCGAACATCTTTACTGCTCTGGATCATGATCGTGCACGGTTGGCGAACTGCGGCTAGCTCCCCGTGTTCGAGGAGGCGGCCTATCCTGCGAAGGTGACGGAAGAGAGCAGCGATACCGGGGTGGTGCAGGGCCGCTGCTCCCCCGCGCCGGTGCGTCAACGGCCCGACCTCGGTATCCCGGATGACCGCGATGAGCCGTCTGCCGAGGACGACTGGCCTGTTGATGATCTTGACGACTGGCCCTTCGATGATCCATCCGTTGACGTGGCGCGTCTCCGCGAAACGCTACGAGAAGCAGATGCCGACATCGCCGCCGGCCGCACGTTCGGCGAAGACGAGATCCGCGCCCGCTACGGCCTTCCCCCAAAATGAGGTCGAAGTGATGATTCACGTGGAAGCCGAGCCCGACCCGGATGACCTCGATGTCGGCTACGCCCAGCTGGCGTCGGCGACACCGCCAATGGTGAACGCCTAGCTGCGCGGGAACGGCTATGCGGGTCCGACGGCGAGCCTTAGAAAAGAACGCCCCGCCTGTTCAGATGAGCCGGGGATCGCCGTCTTCGTCGAGGATGATGTGCCGTTCGCCGCGCTGGAGTGCGTCGAGTGCGAGGTCTATCTCGTGGACGGCAAGATCGGTTATCCGGCTGGGGCCGAGGACGATGATCTCGTCAGCGTGTTCAGCACCGCCGCCGGCCGCCAGACCGACGTACTCCGCGTTGGGGGCGACGACGAACTGCAGATCCCAGCCGATAACGCCTCCCACCTCGCGCGCGCGTCGGTCGAGAGCTTGCACGTCGTCGGCGGTCAGCACGTGATGCCCCTCCCCCGCCATCAGGCGTTGTCGGCGGTTATGCGGCGCAGCGTGTTCAGCTCGTCGAGCAGCTGCTCATAGCGCTGAAGGGACATGACAACGGCGGCGGGCTTGCCGGCGGTGTCGGCCAGGACGACGTTGCCGCCACTGGTGGTCACCTGATTGAGCAGACGCTGATGCAGTTCGCGGACCGGGATCAGCTCACTGGGGACGGATTGCGCGCCGCCGAGGGCTTCAACGGTGGTACGGATCATGGGATTTCGCCTTTCGGAAGTGGGTCGGTCTGGTGTCCCCTCGACCCGTCTGTCGAGCCGAGGGGACACCGCCGAATCCGGTTGATGCTCAACCGCGTTCGGTGACCGTGGTGTTGGGGTGACGTGCGGCCGTGGAGCCCTTCACGAACTTGCCGGTGATGGCACTGCGGTGATGGGTTCCGCTGCTGCGGTTGGCGCCCCGTTCGGTGACCGTGGTCTTGGGGTTGCGCGCCGCGGTGGACGCCTTGACGTAGCGACCGGTGGTCGCGCTGCGGTGATGGCCCTTGGCCATTGTCTTGTCCTTTCGGTTTGTCCGGCCCGGTGTTGAGCCGGATACCGGTCTATAAGTGCGCTCGTCGGCTCGATCCCTGAATTCCCCGGAATCGTTTCGGCCGGCCTCGGCGGCGCGGCGGGCCAGGGCGTCGCCTTCGGCGGCGGTCACCGACCTGCGTGCGACTCGGGCGGTGCGGGTGCCCAACGAGCTGGCGTTGATCAGTGCGGTGAGGTGCTTGATGGTGGTCACGACGTCCTCTTTCGGTTTCGGAGTTGGCGGAGTTGGTGGCCGAGGAGGTTTTCCACGCTCTTGGCGTCGCGCAGCCCCAGCTTGTTGGCGATCTCGCGCTGGGTGAAGCCGTGTTCCTGCAGGAAAAGTGCTTGGCGCGCCCGGTCGGTGGTCAGCAGGGCCATCGCTTCGGCCACGGTGTCGTTGGTGACGATGGTCTCCTCGATGCCCTTGATGACGTCGAACTGGTCTTCGGGGAGCTCGTCCATCGGCGTGGTGGCCTCCTGGATGCGCTCCTTCTCGGCCCGCAGTGCGCTGCGGTAAATGTTGGCGAACTGATACAGGCACTGGCCGATGAAGAAGGTGCCCAGCGACGCCCCACCCGAGGACTGCCAGCGGTGGGTCTTGAGCACCTTGTCGCGGAAGTAGATCAGCGCGG
>DATFCF010001020.1:0-3460 GCA_035253445.1 Mycobacterium sp. | reverse complement strand
TGCGCCGCTGGGACGGCAACAAGAAGCTGGAGTATCCGATCAGCTGACCGACGCCGAGACCTTCTTGGGTACGCACATGCGCCAGCCGTCGATGACCAGCTCACGCAGTTCCTCGAGATCGATCGCTTCCAGCCGGACGTGGATCCAGTTGTATCTCATGTCCGACTCGCGCGGCAGCATGAACTTGTCGGGCTCGGCGGCCACCATCGCGGCGCGTTCCTCTTTGGGGAAGGCGACGCCCATCACCGTCTCATCGCGGGAAAACGCGACATAGACGATCTGTCCCACCCGGAACTTGATCTGGTCGCGCACAACGACCTCATAGGACCTCGGCAGGGTCGAGGTAATGCGTCGCACATCGTCGACGGTGATCATGGGTTGCGACACTAGTCCGGGGGTGCGACAAGCTGACATCCTTGGCCGGTGAACCGGATTGCGATTATTCGTACCGAATCCCGGCGCCTGTCCGAAGTGCTGGCCGCGACCAGACCGGATGCCCGCTGTCCGAGTTGCCCCGACTGGAGTGCGTCGGATCTGCTGTGGCATTTGACCATGGTGCATTTCTTCTGGGCCGGCGTATTGACACGTAATGCCCGCACCGCCGCGGACCTCGAGGAAATCGAAGAGTCCAAGCCTAACCGCCCCGCAGCGATGGCAGACCTCCTCGCGCTGCGCGAGCAGGCCACGGCCACGCTGTGCGACCGACTCGAATCGCTCGACGACGCCGAGCCACGCTGGTCGTGGTGGCCGCCGGACCAGACGGTCGGCTTCACCCGCCGGATGCAGACCTACGAGGCGACGATGCACCGCGTCGACGCCGAGCTGACCGCGGGCCTGCCGATAGGCCCGATTGCGCCCGACGTGGCGTCCGGCGCAATCGATCACGCCGTGGACGTCATGTGGGGCTGGCTGCCGGCGGGGTCAACGTACGAGGCGAGCGCCGTCGTCGAATTCGTGGCGACCGACATCGGTCAACGGTGGCTGGTGGAGGTCGGCGTAGCGGCCGGTAGCCCCAGGGCAGTTCGCGCGATAGCGGGGCAGCCCACGGCCACCGTCACCGCGCCCGTCGTCGACCTCGCACTGTGGGTGTGGACACGCGCTGGAGCCGTGGAGCTTTCGGGAGAGGCGGGATCAGTCGAGGCGTTGAACACCGTCGTCATCAACGGCATGCAGTGAACGCCGAATCTGAACTTATGTGCGAGATTTCGACGATTCTTCGAGCACAAGCTCAGGTTCGGCGTCATTGCGCGCCGCGATGCCGTCGACGAGCAAGCCGAGACCGAAAGCGAACCGGGCGCTGGGGTCCGTACCGAGCACTGACTGCGCGTCGGGCAGCGCGGCACCGGCCGCGTCCCACTGCAGTCGTGACTGCTCGTCGGCGGTGAACCCCAGCACGTAGTAGACCACCGTGCGGGCGGCCAATTCGGCGTGCGCGGATTCGACGCCGGCCTCGGCCGCCGCGTCACCCAGCCGCGCCAAGATCTGTGCCATCGCCTGCGACTGCCCGGCGGCGAAGCTCGCCGACACCAACTCGGCGCCGTCGGTATGCGACAACAGGGCATCGCGCAGCCGCCTACAGATGCCGGTGGTGCGGTCGCGCCAGCCGGCGGGGACATCGTCGACGGCCTCGAGGATGCGGTCGGCGACGGCGCCCAGCAGCTGCTGTTTGTTGGCGAAATGCCAGTACAACGCGCCAGGGGAGACGTCGAGCTCACGGGCCAGGCGCCGCATCGTCAGGTCCGCGATGCCGTAGTTGTCCAGCAGCGTCGTCGCCGCCTCGACCACGTCGCGTTTGTGGAGTTGCACGCCAGTACCCTAACCTGAACGCTGTTCAAGTCGGCGATGAGCCTCTTGGGCGAAGAGTAGATGGCACAGGAGGCTAATCGGGTGAGCGACATTCTGGTCCAGGCGCGCGAACAGGTGCTGGAGCACGGCGAGGGTCTCGATCAGGACCAGACGCTGCAGGTGCTGCAGCTGCCCGACGACCGGCTGGACGAACTGCTGGCGTTGGCGCACGAAGTGCGGATGGCCTGGTGCGGACCTGATGTCGAGGTCGAGGGCATCATCAGCCTCAAGACCGGCGGTTGCCCCGAGGATTGCCACTTCTGTTCGCAGTCAGGGCTTTTCGCGTCGCCCGTGCGCAGTGCGTGGTTGGACGTCCCGAGTTTGGTGGAGGCCGCCAAGCAGACCGCCAAGACCGGTGCGACGGAATTCTGCATCGTCGCCGCGGTGCGCGGGCCGGACGAGCGTCTGCTGGCCCAGGTGGCCGCCGGCATCGAGGCGATCCGCAACGAGGTCGACATCCAGATCGCCTGCTCACTGGGCATGCTGACCGCCGAGCAGGTCGAGCGGCTGTCCGCGATGGGCGTGCACCGCTACAACCACAACCTGGAGACCGCGCGGTCGTTCTTCACCAACGTGGTCACCACTCACACGTGGGAAGAGCGTTGGGACACTCTGCGAATGGTTCGCGAGGCCGGCATGGAGGTGTGTTGCGGCGGCATCCTCGGCATGGGCGAAACGCTGGAGCAGCGGGCGGAATTCGCCGCCAATCTCGCTGAACTCGATCCGCACGAGGTGCCGCTGAACTTCCTGAACCCGCGACCGGGCACCCCATTCGGCGATCTCGACGTGCTGCCTGCCTCGGAAGCGCTCAAGGCCGTTGCCGCGTTCCGCCTCGCGTTGCCGCGCACGATGCTGCGCTTCGCCGGTGGCCGGGAGATCACCCTAGGCGATCTGGGGGCCAAGAAGGGCATCCTCGGTGGCATCAACGCCGTCATCGTCGGCAATTACCTGACCACGCTCGGTCGGCCGGCTGAGACCGACCTGGAGCTGCTCGACGAGCTGCAGATGCCGATCAAGGCGCTGAACGCCAGCCTTTAGCCGTGAGGTCTACCAAGTTCAACGTCTACACTGGCGAGCCCGCCGGTGGCGCCACTCCGACCGCGGCTCAACTCGGCTTGGAACCGCCAAGGTTCTGTGCTGACTGTGGTCGCCGGATGGTGGTGCAGGTGCGTCCCGACGGGTGGTCGGCCAGGTGCTCCCGTCACGGGGAGCTGGACTCGAAGGACCTTGACAAGCGGTGAATGACGGCGATGAGCGCTCGCGCGAAGAGCAGAATCTCATTGCGCCGCCGCGTATTTCGCGACGCACCGCGGCGGTGATCGTGGTGGCCGGACTCGCGGTGGCCGGCGCGGCAGTGGGCGCGCTATGGGCGTGGCTCGCGCCGCCGGTGCACGGTGTGGTGGCGCTGACGCGTGACGGTGAGCGCATCCGCGCCTACCTTGGCAACGAGTCCGACCACTTCTTTGTCGCGGCGTTTCTGGTTGTCGGCATGCTGGGCGTGCTTGCGGTGGTGGCGGCGACGCTGGCGTGGCAGTGGCGGCCCCATCGCGGCCCGGTGATGGTGGCGGCGTTGACGATTGGGTCGGCCGTCGCCGCAGGGGCAGCTGCGGGGGTC
>DATFCF010001019.1:0-2922 GCA_035253445.1 Mycobacterium sp. | reverse complement strand
GTCGTCGCCACGTACGGGGACTGGACCGATCACGACATCCAGGTCGTCGGCTCACCGTCCATGGTTCGCGCCACGAAGTACCAGCTGATGGCCGCGGGCGTCGATTCCGCCGACATCTGCCACGATCCCTTGTACTGAGAGCGCGTCTGAGAACTCTGGTTCGTGTCACGCAGTGCGGGCGAGTCGGCGTGACATGGTCGCGATCATGGCGATGTAGACGATGGCTTCGTGGTGGTCGAGTCTGGTCTCGTAGTCGCGGACGCATCGGCGATGTTTGCAGATCCAGGCGAAGGTCCGCTCGACCACCCACCGCCGGGGCAGAACCTTGAATCCTTTGACATCGTCGGTGCGTTTGACAACCTGAACCGTGAGGGACAGAACATGTTTCGCCCAATCGATTAGCCTGCCCGCATAGCCGCCGTCGGCCCAGACCAAAGAAATCGTCGAGCACTGGGCGCGCATCGCAGCCAGCAGCCGGACCGCGCCGTCCCGGTCCTGGATCCCGGCCATCGTCACCACGACCGCCAACAACAGCCCGCTCGAATCCACAGCGATGTGCCGTTTACGGCCGTTCGTCTTCTTCCCCGCATCGTATCCACGACTCGACCCGGGCACGGTGTCGGAACCCTGCACCGATTGGGAGTCGACGATCGCCGCGGACGGCAGCGGGTGGCGGCCGCCCTGGACCCGCACCCGATCGCGTAGCGCGTCGTGAATCCGCTGCCACACTCCTGCCCGGACCCAGCGGACGAAGATCGCGTACACCGTGGTCGCGGGCGGGAACTCCGTCGGCAACTGCCGCCAGGCGATCCCACCTCGAACGACATAGAAGATCGCATCAAGTACCAGACGGCGGCAGTGCTTTTCGGGACGACCACCACTGCCCGTGGTGTTGCCGGGTGGAGGCAGCAGTGGTTCAAGAATCGCCCATTGAGCGTCGGTCACCGACGATGACGAGTACACCGCGCACCGATGCCCGATCCCAGAATCCGGGGTAGGGCATGACGGACACAGTGCGATGAGCGATGATGGCAAGTGAACTCCTGGTCGGGTCGTGGCGTAAGCACCTACTGACCTACCAGGAGTTCACCCATTCCTCACCAGTCACACGCCGATCATCCCGAGTTTTCAGATGCGCTCTTAGGTCGGACCTGCCGGATCCGAGGACGAGTCATGAGAGTAGCGACTGCGGGAAACATGCGCGCAATGCCGTTTTCGATGTCTCACTCGAAGTGGATTCACACGGCGCGACCCTGTCGAACATCGAAGGCCGCCAAGGAGGATGCGATTAATGTCCATTCACAGACAGTTGCCGAGCGCACGCAGTCGGATTCGCCGGGCGCAACGGTAACTACGACGGCGGCTCCTCACGGGCTATCGCGTTTGCGATCTGGTAGGTCGGTCCGAATGAGGAGTCGAAGAAAGAGGTAGTCCAATGGGAAAGCTAGAAGGACGAGTCGCGATCGTAACCGGGGCGAGCTCGGGTATCGGTCGCGCCTGCGCGGTTCGATTCGCCGAAGAAGGAGCGACGGTCGTCGTCTGCGCCCGGCGAACCGAAAGCCTGAAGGGGCTTGTGTGGGAGATCGAGGCCACGGGCGGACAGGCGCTCGCGGTCACCTGTGACGTCACGAAGCCAACCGATATCTCCCATGTTGTCTCGACAGCGATCGGTACCTTCGGCGCGGTCGACATCCTCGCAAATATTGCACAAGGGGGTATCGAGGACCTCAGCGATATTGCCGATACCACCGCTGAGCGCGCGCAGTATGCATACGACAGTGGACCCCTTCAGAGCATGCTGTTTATGCAGGAGTGCTTCAAATACATGAGGACCCAAAGGTACGGCCGGATCATCAACACCGCTTCGCCTGCGGCCGTCACTGGCTTCCCTGGGCTCGCTGCATACGCCATGGCGAAGGGCGCTGTCATGGCGTTGACCCGCAGTGCCTCGCAGGAGTGGGGGCAGTTCGGGATCGTCACCAACACTTTCCTCCCGTGGGTGCGCACCGAGACGTTCGATCAGACCGAACTAGCAAAATCCCTGCCGACCATGGAGGCGTCAAGCCCTTTGCGCCGCATGGGTACGGCATATGAGGACTGCACCCCGGTGCTCGCGTTCCTCGCCAGCGAAGAGGCCCGCTACATCAACGGCCAGGCGATCGCCGTTGACGGCGGTCGGCGGCTCATCGCATAGCGCCCCATCGCTTGACCGGGCTTTGTCCTAACGGCAGCCCTCGGGAACCACCCCCTTACGACACTAGATCGGCATACGAATGAAAAAGAACGTGCGTCTCATTCTCACGCTGAGTGAGATATGGACGATGACGGACCCTCGTGACCTGCGTCGACTCCTGGACATGGCTAGAATTGCCGAAGACGCAGGAGTCAACGCACTGATGGTGGGGGAGCACCCCGCGATGGGGCCTAGTGCGGACTCGAAGGGCCGGACGCTCAACCCGCGCGATTTCCTGATGGCCTACAACCAGCCGCCGGACACCCCGTTCCCGGCCCACCTGCCGCTCCTCGCCGCCATGGCTGCCGTGACTTCACGTATCCGGCTCATAGCGGGTGCAACACTGGCCCCCCTTCGCCACCCCTTGCTGATCGCCAAGGAATTGGGAACCGTCGATCTGCTGTCCCAAGGGCGGCTTGTGGTGGTCCCGACCGTCAGCTGGCAGCCCGAGGAGTATGGGGCACTCGGTGTTGACTTCAGCCAGCGGGGGAAGCTCCTCGACGAGCATCTCGAAATCTGGACTCGACTTTGGAACGACGGTTCGCCCGTTTCCTTTGAAGGCGCAAACTACGGCTTCAAGGACATTTACATCGAGCCGGCCCCCTATCGTCCCGGCGGCCCCCCGATCTGGACAGGCGGGAAGTTCTTCAGCCCCTGGATGGTGCGACGGGTGGTCGCGTATGGAAAGG
>DATFCF010001018.1:0-2049 GCA_035253445.1 Mycobacterium sp. | reverse complement strand
GGCGTCCTCGCCCATCACCGGCTACCGCCCGGCGGCTCCGACCCGCCCTCGCTGTATGACCCGCACGACGCCATCCACGCCGCCGCTCACTACCTCTGCGACCACCAGGCCGCCACCGACCCCGCCGCCGCGGTCTACGCCTACAACCACTCCAACACCTACGTGACCGCTGTCCTCAACCAGGCCGCCGCCTACCGCCAACCCGCCCCGACCCGCACCGGCTGGCCCGCCCAGGCTGCCACGGTGCCCGACCCGTCCGGCACCGGCGGGAAGGTCACCCCACGCACTGAGGTGCCCCGTTGTTCTCGGACCTGATCCAATAGGATCCGGCCCGGAAGGTGATGCACGGAATGGCAAGGAAGTACCACAAGTTCAGTCCTGAGTTCAAGGACGAGGCCGTGAAACTGGTGATCGACGGATCACGGCCGATTGCTCAGGTCGCCCGCGAGCTAGGCATCCACGAAGGAACACTCGGGAACTGGGTCAACCAGTACCGCCGCGAGCATGCCGGTGACGAGCCTCCACTCGACGTCAGCGAACGAGGCCGGCTACGCGAGGCCGAACGTGAACTGCGGGAACTCCGCATGGAGAACGAGTTCCTGAAAAAAGCGGCAGCGTACTTCGCCCGGGATCCCCGGTAGCCGACAAGTACGAGTTCATCGACTCGTGCCGAACAAGCGACGCGAAGTACGCCTATCCCGTGAAGAAGATGTGCCAGTGGCTGCAGGTTTCGGCGTCGGGATTCTTCGACTGGCGCCGCCGCCCGGAATCGGCGACCGCCCGCCGTCGCACCCAACTGGCCGGGCTCGTCGAGGACGCGTTCCGCGCCTCCGACGAGACCTACGGCTACCGACGCATCCACGCCCAGCTCAACCGCTGGGGCGTCGCCTGCGGCTTGGAGCTCGTCCGCAGCATCATGCGTGAGCTGGGCCTGCAGCCCTGCCAGCCGCGGCCCTGGCGAGCGGTGCTGACCGAGCAGGATGGCCACGTTCACCGCATCCCCGACCTGCTCGGCCGGGACTTCACCGCGACGGCGCCCGGCGAGAAACTCGTCGGTGACATAACCTATATCCCCGCCTGGGAAGGCTGGCTTTATCTGGCCACCGTCATCGACTGCCACACGAAGATGGTCGTCGGCTACGCCATGGACGACAACTACAAGACCCCGCTCATCAGCCGCGCGATCCGCGACGCAGCGGCACGTTTCCCCGTTCGGCCCGGCGCGATTTTCCACTCCGACCGCGGCAGCAACTATACCTCGGCCGAGTTCGCCGCTACACTCACCGAACTCGGGCTACGCCAATCGCTGGGCCGTACCGGGATCTGCTACGATAACGCCATGGCCGAGTCGTTCTTCGCCGCCCTGAAGAACGAGCGCGTGCACCGCACCGCGTATCCGACGCGAGCACACGCCCAGGCGGACATCGCCCGCTACATCGAGTTCTGGTACAACCGCAACAGACTCCACTCCGGACTCGCCTACCGCACGCCGCAAGAATCCCTTGAAGCCTGGACGAAAGACCAGGAAGCAGCCTGACTCAAACCAATTCCACGGTCCGAAAATTTCGGGGCTGACCACACCCTCCCACCGGGCACCGACCAGCCTGCCCACCGCAACCGACCCAAATGCTGCGACACCCGACAACCGGGAAGCAATTCCACCATCGTCGCCAAGCTGACCACGTCCTGCGACCCCTCAGCCAGCAACACCAACAAGCACAACCAGGTCGCATCCGCCAACAACCGAAGACCCTCGACCGCCGGCGCGACTACGCAGCCGCCCAGTGGCTGTTGCCAAATTCGGGCACCGACAAATTTGTTGCGCGCGCGCACGATTGCACATCGCCCCGACACTGCGCATCCTGACAACGTGCCCGCAAAAGAGAACTCCGAGCCGAACTCCCCTGCTGAGCAAAGTGGCAGCCATGAACCCGGGCACAGCCATGGACACGGGCACGGGCATGAGCACGGAGGGGACGTCCGCAGTTCTTTGCTGTCGATCTTCCGTCCCCATAGCCACGATGGCGCCGACTCGGTCGATTCCGCGCT
>DATFCF010001017.1:0-2093 GCA_035253445.1 Mycobacterium sp. | reverse complement strand
TGGAGTCGGGTGCGCGAATCAAGATGCGCGGCGTTGAAGTCGGGAAGGTCGGGTCGATCACTGGCGGAAACGGGCCGGTGAATCTGAAACTGGAGTTCTTCCCAGATCAGATGAAGTACATACCGGCTAACGTTCAGGCCGAAATCAGGTCGACGACCATATTTGGTGCCAAATACGTCGAGCTGATTCCGCCGCCGGACCCCAGCCCCGAACGCCTCGCGCCAGGCGCGGTGCTGCGCTCTCGCAATGTCAGCACCGAGGTCAACACCCTCTTCCAAGACCTCGTCGGTGTTCTTGACCAGATCGACGTGGCCAAGTTGAACGCGACGCTGACAGCCCTCGCAGACGGGGTACGCGGCCAAGGCGAACGCATCGGACAGGCCACCACGGACGCCAACGAGGTCCTGCTGGCGCTGAATCCACGGATGGATACCGTGGCCCAAAACTGGAGATCGTTCAAGGGATTCACTGATGCATACGGCGGGGCTGCCCAGGACATCATCGCCATCCTTGACGCCGCCAGCACTACGAGCGCCAGCCTCGTCGAACACGCATCAGATCTAGATGCTTTGCTGCTGAACACGATTGGGTTCTCGCAGAGCGGGATCGACCTCCTGGCGCCCAGCAAGGAAGACCTCGTCCGGGGCATCAACACCGCGGAACCCACGACAAATCTGCTGATGAAGTACAACCCCGTGTACACCTGCCTGCTCCTGGGGACCAAGTGGTTCCTCGACAAGGGGGGATACGACATCATGGGGGGCAACGGCCGGACGCTCGTGCTCGATGCGGCCGTTCTGATGGGCGACGATCCCTATCGGTATCCGGAGAACCTGCCCGTCGTCGCCGCCAAGGGAGGGCCCGGCGGCAAGCCGAGCTGCGGCTCGCTACCCGATGCCACCAAGAACTTCCCGGTCCGCCAGCTCGTCACCAATACAGGGTGGGGTACCGGTCTGGACTACCGACCCAATCCAGGTCTCGGCCATCCGTGGTGGGTGAACTTCTTTCCCGTGACGCGCGCGGTTCCCGAGCCACCGAGCGTCAGGGGCGAGGGACCGCCCGCGATCGGGCCGGTTCCCTATCCGGGTGCGCCGCCGTACGGTGCACCGCAATACGGCCCGGACGGGACGCCGTTGTACCCAGGCGTGCCACCGGCGGCTGGCCCGACGCCGGCGCCGTGACGAGCTGATACGACGAGGGAAGAAACCGTGAGAGACAACCTGGCAGGCGCCGTCTGGCGGTTGGCCGTGTTCAGCGTCGTATGCGCGCTCGGCACAGTCGCACTGCTGATGGTCTTCGCGCAGTTGCGATTTCAGGACGAGACGGTCTATCGAGCCGAATTCACCGATGTGACCGGCCTCGAGGAGGGCAACTTCGTACGGATCGCAGGCGTCGAAGTCGGCAAGGTGAAAAAGATTGCTATCGAAGCCAATTCGATAGTGGCAGTGGAATTCTCGGCCGACGATTCAGTGGTTCTGACCGAGGGTACCCGCGCGGCGATTCGCTGGGCGGACTTGATCGGCGGTCGGTATCTGGCGCTGGAGGAGGGCAGCGGGGGTGTCAAGCGACTCGAGCCCGGCCAAGCAATCCACACCGCCCACACCCGGCCAGCGCTGGACCTCGATGCGCTGATCGGCGGATTTCGACCACTCTTTCGGGCGCTGGACCCCGATCAGGTCAACGCGCTGTCGGGTCAGCTGATCGCTGCTTTTCAAGGTCAGGGGACGACCATCAGTTCATTTCTTGCACAGACCGCGGCGGTGACGAACACCCTGGCCGACCGCGATGAACTGCTCGGCCAGGTAATCACCAATCTCAACACGGTGCTGGAGTCGCTGAGCGACCACAGCCGCCAATTCGACAAAGCCGTCGATTCGTTGTCGGAGTTGGTCAAGGGGCTCGCCGAACGCAGGACGGATATTGCGAACGCGGTGGCCAACACCGACGCCGCAGCCGCATCGGTGGCCGATTTCTTCGAGCAGGCCCGCCCGCCGCTGCAGAAGGTCGTTCACGAAACCGACCGCGCCGCAGGAATTGTGGTTGCCGACCACGCCTACTTCGACGACCTGCTCAACACCCTGCCCGATGCGTAT
>DATFCF010001016.1:0-4787 GCA_035253445.1 Mycobacterium sp. | reverse complement strand
ATATTGTGGGCCGGCTGGAGCCTCCGGACGCCGGCGTAGAATGTTTCCTCGGATTCAGAATGGGCGCTCGCTCGGAAAAAACGTGACAGGGCGGCGTAGTTGGGCTGCGCCAGGCCTCGTTCGACTGCGAGCAGTGCTTTGATCTCAGAACCGACAAGAAGTCGGCCGTCATAGTCGGCGTAGTAGAGCGGCTTCGCGCCGAAGCGGTCTCTGGAGCAGAACAGGGCGTCCTCGACCGCATCATAAATGGCGAAGGCCCACATGCCATTGAACTTGCTGACGGCGTCGGCACCCCACGCGGCATAAGCGGTGAGAAGCACTTCGGTGTCAGAATGGGTACGGAAACGAAATCCTAGGCTTTCGAGTTCGGACCGCAGTTCGATGTAATTGTAGATCTCGCCGTTATAGGTGATTGAATAGCGGCCGTCGGTTGAGACAAAGGGCTGGTTACTCTCCGGGACGAGGTCGAGAACCGCAAGGCGAAGGTGACCGAGACCAACACCCAAAGCTGGTGTACTGACCGCAGAGGCATCGGGCCCCCGGTGGGGCATCGTCTGGATCATGCATCGCAAATGAGCAGCGTCTACACGCCTATCCGCCCTGCGGGCGTATATTGCTGCGATGCCGCACACGTAGGACTCCCGGTGGTTGGGCCGAGGGGTCCACACTAGCCGTCGGGTCATGCCTCCTTGTCCGGTGTTGCCGCCGCACCGCTGCTCTCCCTGGGCATCGCGACCGGCTGTCTGCACGTCCTGCCCCGCGCGGGTGAGGTCCGCAGGACGATGGAGCGCTGAACCTGCCGATCGTCGCCGACGGCCTCGCCCCACAACCGGACCCCATGAGGGCATCGCTAATGTCGGGCTTCCCAGATGGAGGAACGAGAGCTGAGCGGGACGCACGAGGCGGACACGGTCGCGACGCCGCCTGTCGGGGCGACCAGGTCCGTCTCGGCAGGCAGCGATCGGACCCGGCTGCCGTCCGTGAAGAGCACTGGATTGGTCAACGCCGTCGCCTTCGCTGTCGGTGCTGCGACAGCGATCCTCCTCGCCCGCGTGATGGGGGCGACTGAGCGCGGGGAACTGGTGGTCGGGAGCATCGGCCCGATCCTGCTGGGGGTGCTCTGCACGCTGGGAATCGAGGAGTCCATCGTCTATCTGAACGCTCGAACCACAACCGACCCGGAGCGACGGGCGGTGGCGTGGAGCGGGCTCGTAGTGGCGGTCGTGGCAGGAGCGGTTGGATCGCTTGTTGCCATTGCTGTCCAGCTCTGGTACGTCGGCCATCGCGCAGGTGTTAGCAACAGAACGGCTCTGCTGGTATATGCCACCCTGCCTGTACTCGTCGCCATCATCCAGGCACTCCTCGGCAACCTACGCGGGCAGGGTCGATATACATCGTGGAATCTCGTACGACTCACGACCCCAGTTGTCTATCTGGGTCTTGTCGTCCTCTTGATCACGAGTGATCGCCTCGATGTGGCGAGTGCCCTGATGGTGCACTGGGTGGCCAACCTCCTCCTCGCCATCTGTCTCGTGGCCTGGCTCTGTACGAGTGGCCGCCCAAATCCGTCGTGGACAATGTCGAAACGGTTGGTGAAGCTCGGCCTCGGAAATCACGTGATAACCATCCAGCGCCTAGGCAACGAGCGGCTCGATCAGTTTGTCATGGCGCGCGCAATATCTCCTCGTGACCTCGGCAGCTATGCGGTCGCTGCGACGTACGCGGCCTGCGGGCTTCAGATTGCACTTGCCGTCGGTTTCCAGTTGTATTCTCATGTGAGCCGCGTCGGATCCATTTCGCATTCACAATTCGTTGCGCTCTGCCGCCGCAGCTTCTTGCTGATGACCGCAATTGGAGTGGTAGGTGCAGGAGCGGCATGGCTCGTCATTCCGACTCTCATCGGACGCGAATTCGACGCAGGGATCGTCCCGGCTGCGATCCTCCTTGCCGGCGGCCCCCCTCTCACCGTTGGGACCCTCTACGCGAGCGCATGGAAGTCGAGTGGCGAGCCCCTCCGAGCCGCCCGAGCTGAAGCCGTGGGACTGGTGGTGACAGTCGTCTTACTCTTCTTTCTCATTCGCGCATGGGGCATCGTCGGCGCCGCTGTGACCTCGGTCATTGCCTACTCAGTGGTCGCCGCTCTTCTCGTGCTCGGGCCACCGCCTACGGCGATCGGCGTCGAGCCCCCCGGTGCCTCCGACGACCGCGGCGTCGCTGATGGGTCAGCGCTCTTATGACCCTGGACGATGCCGACAGCGGAAGGAGCGCGCCAGATGCCGTGCAACCTCACCTTCGCGTCTGCATCGTGCAGCAAGTCATCCCAACCTACCGAGTTGCGGTATTCAATGCGCTCGGTAGCAGCCACGGAATAGACCTCAGTGTATGGGCAGAGAGGTCCTTTCCCGGAGTCAAGCCAACCGACCCCACCACGTACACCTCGTTCGCGTATCGTGCCACGAAGGTTCGTCATCTCGGGCCTTTCATCGTTCAGCCGGACCAACTGGCAGCGGCCGCCGCTGACTTCGACGTGGTCGTCTACAGTTGGAATACCAGATTCGCCTATCTCATCCCTGCGCTGTTGCGTGCACGCCGACGAGGTATCGGCTCCGTGGTTTGGGGCCACGGCGTAAGCCCGGATGACACGTCTGCGAGGCGCGCTCTCCGAGACCGAGTGGGAACGCTCGCAGATGCGCGGCTCCTCTATAGCGAGGCAGTAGCGGAAGATATTCGAACGCGGTCGGCGAAGCCTGACAGCGTTTTCGTCGCTCCGAACGCCATCGATCAGGAGCAAGTCCGCGTTGCCTCCGACCGCTGGCGGGATTCTTCCAAGCTCGACGATTTCCGCGTGAAGGTGGGGCTCGCAGGAACGAACCTTTTTGTTGCCTTGTCTCGCCTCCGGCCTGAGAAGAAATTGAGCGACCTCATTCGAGCTGTCGCCTCGCTGCGTAGTGAGGGACGCGCTGTACATCTGGCGGTAATCGGCGATGGCATCGAAATGGCCTCGCTCGAGGAATTGGCAGTATCGCTGGGGATCGCGGACTGTGTGCAGTTCTTGGGCGGGCTTTACGACGAAGAAGAACTTGCTCCATGGTGCTTATCCGCCGTGGCGTGCGTGGTCCCTGCGTCCATAGGACTCAGTCTGTTGCATGCGTTTGGTTACGCGTTACCCGTGATCACCACCAGTGATGAGCAGACGCCAGAGATCGAGGCGCTGCGCAACGGTGAGAACGGCATCCTCGTCAAGTCCCAGGGTGTGGACGGTCTTGTGTCGGCGATGCGCTCGTTGTTAGATGACTCAGGTACACGGGGTCGGATGGCGACCGCCGCAGCGGCGACCGTCGGCGAGGACGGGTTCGGTATCCCACAGATGGTGGACGGAATGATCCAAGCGATCAGGTATGCGGCTAGAGTGCGGCGTTCGGGTCTCTGAGCCCTTGTTCTGCTGGTAGCCACGAATGCAGCCTGTGATGTGCACGCACGACGTGAGAGATCGAGATGCGCCTACTTTCTGAGCGAACTGCACGGACGGTAGCGGGTCGGGCGAGCGCCGGCCGGATCGTTCTCTACTCGACGTTCTTCATGGTTCTCGTGGGTTGGCTTTGCGGCACCGGGGGTGGTGCCCTCGCAGCAGCGTTGTCGATCGGGCTGCTGATGCTCGTAGCGCTTCTTACCCGTTTCGAGCGGGCGTTTCTGCTGCTGGGAGCACTGCTTCCTATTTATGAGGTCGGTCCGATTCCGTCCTCAGCGTTCCTCATAGCAAGAATTGTCCTCATCGCCGCTATCGTTCTCCGCGATGTGGTGGCATCCCGGATGCATCTGTATAAGCTGCCGCAGCGTCGCTGGTGGCTGTATGCACTTGCCCTCGTCGGCACCGCCGTCGTCCATCCCAGCGGAGTGGCGGCATATTTCGCAGTCACGTTCCTGGCCATGGCCTTACTGGGAAACCGTATCGCTTCGACGTCCGACTATCGCCTTTTGTTCACCGGTTTTCGAATCGGAGTCTTTCTCAGCGCTATCGCTTTGCTCCTTGGAGTTTCCGGACTCCTTGAGCTGAGCGACGTAACGCAGACGCGCGGCCACCCAGGGTTGTCGTACCGCTCTACCGCGTTCGCCTACGAGGCGGCGATCGTTCTGGTGATGTGGTTCTGGTGGTCGTCCCCTCGCCAAACCCCCCTCCGAAAGCTCGCCTGGATCGTTGAGGGCGTGGTGGTCGGGGCGGCGCTGCTTGGATCGGGAGGGCGCGGCGGACTCCTCGCGCTGGTCGTCGCCATGCTCGTACTCCCTCTCAGCGCCGGCAAGGTGAAGGCCACTCTTCGGTTCACCGGTATCGCCGCCCTTGGTCTTGCGATCGTCTACGCATCCGGACTGTCGACGCTCTCGATCGACAGACTCTTTCCAACTGATCGCGATCGCAGGATTGCCGTCCAAGACCAATACGGATCAGGCCGGGGAGACTTGTACCGGGCGAGCCTCGCTCAAGCCCGAGAGAACCCGCTCGTGGGCTCGGGGTTCAACGACAGCTCGCTGCGCGCGCTGAGCGGGGGCGGTGGGCCAGCCGACGGCACCAACGCCACGGTGGCCGGTGGTCAGCGTTCAGCGCACTTGTTGCTCCTTGCGCTCTTTATTGCCGGCGGCGTCGGCCTTGCCGTGTCGGCCCTCCTCGTGCTCGCCGAGGCGGCCCGGAACTCGTACGCCATCGCATCCCGGTCCCCGAGGGAGTCGTGGTGGATTGCGGCCGGGATCGTCATTTATCTCGTGAACAGCCTCTTGGAGGTAGGCGGAGGACT
>DATFCF010001015.1:0-11597 GCA_035253445.1 Mycobacterium sp. | reverse complement strand
GTCGCCTTTCGTCCGGTCCAGGTCACGCCGCGGACAGCCACCGCAGCCAAAACTTCCACCAGCAGTCGCCGTTCGACGACCTTGATCCGCTCGTGCAGGCTGGCCTCGTCGTCGTCGTCGCGCACGGGCACAGGCTCCTGCGCCAACAGTGGCCCGGTGTCGGTGCCTGCGTCGACGAGGTGCACGCTACAGCCGGTCACCTTCACGCCGTAGTCCAGCGCCTCGGGCACCGCATGCGCACCAGGAAATGCCGGCAGCAACGCAGGATGGGTATTGATGATTCGGCCCATGAATCGAGAAAGGAACTGTGGTCCAAGGATTTTCATGAATCCGGCGGCCACGATCAGGTCCGGTTGGTGCGCGGCGGTAGCTTCGGTGATGGCGCCGTCCCAGGCGTCGCGGTCCGCGTAGTCGCGCAACCGCACGGTGTATGACGGCACCTTCGCTGCCAAGGCGATGTCGACCGCCGGGCAATCACGGTCGACCCCGACTGCCACGATCCGGCCGGGGAAATCGTCGACCGCGGCGTCGAGCAGTGAACGCAGCAGGGAACCGGTGCCGGACGCGAGCACCACCACCCGTGCAGGCACCGTAGGTGGCACATGGATCGGTTGCTGCACGCCTAGACAATAGTGGGTGCCTAGTCGGCCTCTTTGCCCTCGGCACGCGTGGGGCCCGGAGGGACGTCGTCGTCGACAACGAAATGTGCCTCTGGGTCGGTGTCGTGCTCGTAGACCTGAGGCTCTTGCTCGTGGACCTTCTCGTCAGCCCCGAACTCGGGCTCGACCTCGACCTCGACCTCGGGCTCGACCTCGACCGGGACGTCAAGTTCGGGTTCGGGTTCGGGTTCGGGCTTGGGCGGCTTGGGCCGTCGCGCGATGCCTCCCGACATCGCCACGGTGAGCGCCCCGATGCCCGCAAACCACAGGAAGATTGCCGGCCCGAAGGTGGCCTGGTCGATGCCGACGTCGCCGAAGTTGCCCAGCCTGCCGCTGCCCGCGTAAGCGAGCAGCGCCATCGTCACCGCTGCCAGCGCCGCCGCGACCACGACTTTGGCCAGCGCGGGCAGCAGCGGCACCGGCCGCCGGGCACACTGCTGGCCGACCGCGACGCCCGACGCCGCGGCGACGATCAACAGCGCCACCCACACCGGGCCGAGCGGCGGAGACGGCAGCGCGGCCAGCACGGGCAGCGCAGGGATGTCGCCGCCGAACACCGTGAACGGACTGAACGTCGCGAGTCCGACGTGGGCGCTGGAGCCCACGGCCACCGCCGCCGTGCCGACGAGCACGTTGGGCACGTACAGCACCGACAACACCGTCAGGCTGAACTGCCCGAACGCCGAGTCGGTGATCCCATAAAGGTCGTGCATCGTCGACCAATGCACCACCATCGAGCCGACCATGACGACGCCGGAGAGCCCGGCCAGCGCGAGCAACCCGGCCACGGCGCCCCGGAACGCGTCGGGCAGCCAATCCGGCAGCCCGGAGGCGGCCAGTGCGCGACGTCCGACCCGCGAGCCGACACCGATCAACGCTCCGACCGCGTGCACGGCCAGCACGCTGCCAAAGGCCCGCAGCGCATGCGGCGTCTGCAACTCGGTGAGCACCGAGGCCGCGTCATGGATAACCGCCAGCGAGATGGCCGCGAACAACAGCGGACCGCCCAGCGCCGACCCCACGACCCAACGGATCACGAACCATGAAGCGGTGCCCGATGCCGCCGGCCTGAGTCCGGACGCCGATGCGGCCGCCGCCGTCGTGCGCGCAGTGCCCCACACCATCGCCAGCATCGGCAGCAGCGGCATGACGCCCAGCTCGCGCCCGCCGATCGACACCGGCACCTGATGCACACCGAGCCACATGCTGGCAATGGCGCCCAACGCGCCGGTCATGTCGCTATTGGCGATGAGCAGCTGCAGGAGCACCACGGCCGCGATGACGACGAGCGCCACAACAGACGGCCCAAAAGCGACCCTAAGCAGCTCACGCGCCTGGCGTGTGCCGACTGGCCGTTCTTCCACTAGTTGGGCCGCTCCTCGCGCAAGCTCACGCGTGCGAAGTTGACGCACGCGCGGCTCAGATTACGACGGCGCGGGGCCGGACTGTGACGATGACGACGATTGCGGTTGCGCCGGCACCTGTGAGGTCGGCGCCGAGCTGCTAGGCGGCTGGCCGTAAGTCGGGAAGCCGGTGGGCGGTGTCGGCGGCCCGGACTGAGGTCCGCTTGAGTATCCGCCCGTCGGCTGACCGCCCTGGTAGCCGCCGTACTGAGGCGGATATCCCGGACGCTGCTGCTGTGGGCCCTGCTGATGCTGCGGCCCGCCGTGATGCTGCGGCTGTCCCTGCGGCTGTCCGTAGTACTGGCCGGGCCCGCCGTACTGGCCGTACTGCTGTTCGTACTTTGGCCGTGGCGCGGGCGGGGTGATCACACCGGCGTCGAACAGCAGTACTGCGACGGCGATGATCGCTTGCAGGGCGGCGACCACCACGATCGTCATGAGCCCCCAGCCTGCGGAAACGCCGCCCGGCGCGCCAATCAACTGCAGGAGCGTCAGCAAGAAGCCGAGCACGGACAGTGCGGCGACAACTCCAACGCGGCTTGGTTGTTTCGGCACCAGTGCCACGCCGGCGAGAAGCGCCGCGAAGAGGACCACAATGAGCGGGATACCTCCGCCGGCGGAAATCAGCGCGCCGCCGGTGAGGGTCTGCTCGCCAAATTCGGGCATTCCGCCACCTGAACCTGACGTGAAGAGAGGTCCGAAGCTCGCCAGAAACGCGATCAGCCCCAGGGCCGCGACCGCTGCGGTCAGATAGAGGGGCAACTTGCTCGGGCCTTCAGCGGCGGCGGGACCAGTGTCGGGCTTGCCGAACTGCTGGGTCGACGCGGCGAACTGAGTGGTCGGTTGTTGTGCGGGCTGATATCCGGGGCTACCGGGCGGGTAGGTCATGACCTCTCCTGTGCTGGACGCCTGAGCGATTCGATCACCCACGCTAGCGCACCCTGAGGTGCGGGCGGCGGCCGTCTGCGCCTCAGATCGACGCGAGCACCGGCTCGCCGACCGAATCCTCTTCGGATTCTTCGATTTCGCGCACCAACGGCAATACCTTCGAGCCGAAGTATTCGACCTCCTCCTGGAAGTGGAGGAACCCGCCGAGGATGAGGTCGACACCTCGCTTGCGGTACGCCGCAATGCGTTCCGCGATCTGCTCGGGTGTGCCGATCAGCTGCGTGCGGAAGCCGTCGTTGTACTGCACCAGATCCTCGAACGAGGAGTCGGACCACATGCCACGCTTATCCGACGTCGAGTTTCCGGCCTGCTGGACCGCGGAACGGAAACCCTCGACCGCGGGGCGGTTGGCTTTCTCGACGATCTCTCTAAGGACTTCCTTCGCTTCTTTTTCTGAGTCGCGGGCGATGATGAAGCCATTGAGTCCGAAGCGGACCTCGCGATCGGCCTCACGGGCGTGGTCACGCACCTCGACGAGTTGTTCGGTGACGCCGTCGAAATCTTTTCCGTTGGAGAAGTACCAGTCCGAGTAGCGTCCGCCGTTGCGCCGCGCGGCTGTCGAGTTGCCGCCCTGGAAGATCTCGGGGTTGGGCCGTTCGGCGGTGTTGAGCGGCTTGGGCTTCAGGGTGAACTCGTGGATGCGGTAGAAGTCGCCGCGGAATTCGACGTCGTCCTCGGTCCAGATCTTGCGCAGTACCTGCAGGAACTCCGCGCTGCGCCGGTAACGCTCGTCGTGTTCGAGCCACGGCTCGCCCAAATGAGTGAACTCGTCGCGGAACCAGCCGCTGACGACGTTGACCGCGAACCGTCCATTGCTCAGGTGGTCGGCGGTGGCGCCGAGCTTGGCGAGCACGCCCGGTTGCCACAGACCGGGGTGGACCGCAGCGATCACCTTGAGCTTTTGGGTGGCCAGCAGCAGCGCCAGGCTGAAGCTGGTGGACTCATGCTGGTACTCGGCGCCATAGCTGGCCTCGTAGCGGACCTGAGACAGCGCATATTCGAAGCCGTTGATCTCCGCGGTCTGGGCGAGCTTCGC
The DNA here is from genome assembly GCA_035253445.1 of Mycobacterium sp. Classification (GTDB taxonomy): domain Bacteria; phylum Actinomycetota; class Actinomycetes; order Mycobacteriales; family Mycobacteriaceae; genus Mycobacterium. The sequence goes on along the minus strand of DATFCF010001015.1, from coordinate 7,551 downwards.
GTTGTATTCGTAGTTCCAATCGGTGCGCTGGTCGATGTCGCTGGTGACAAGACCGCCGCTGACATTGGGCACCCAGTAGGCGAACTTGATGTGGTCTGCGATGCGTTCGGTCGTCATGGTGTGCCATCCCAGCAGCGACGATGTGAGCGCGTCGTGGGTAACGCTCGCGGTGAACCTAAGAACGGGCCCCACCCTTGCCCCCTTGACTGGAACACGTTCTAATTCTTGCCATGGACTACGGGCTCGTACTTTTCACCAGTGACCGGGGCATTTCCCCGGCGGCGGCGGCCAAGCTCGCCGACGGCCACGGCTTTACCACCTTCTACGTGCCCGAACACACCCACATCCCGGTCAAGCGGCAGGCCGCGCACCCGACTACTGGTGACGAGTCGCTGCCCGACGACCGCTACATGCGCACGCTCGATCCCTGGGTCAGCCTCGGTGCCGCGTGCGCGGTGACGTCGCGGGTGCGGTTGTCGACAGCGGTGGCGCTGCCGGTCGAGCACGATCCGATCACGTTGGCGAAGTCGATCGCCACGCTCGATCACCTTTCGGGTGGACGCGTCAGCCTGGGTGTCGGATTCGGTTGGAACACAGACGAACTCGCCGACCACAACGTGCCGCCGGGGCGGCGGCGCACCATGCTTCGCGAATACCTCGAGGCGATGCGGGCGCTGTGGACGGCCGAAGAAGCCTCGTACGAAGGCGAATTCGTCAATTTCGGCCCCAGCTGGGCGTGGCCGAAGCCGGTTCAGGCCCACATCCCGGTGCTGGTCGGGGCGGCTGGCACCGAGAAGAACTTCAAGTGGATCGCGCGCAGCGCCGACGGCTGGATCACCACGCCGCGCGACTTCGATATCGATGAACCGGTCAAGTTGTTGCAGGACACCTGGGCCGCGGCTGGCCGTGACGGGGCGCCGCAGATCGTCGCGCTGGACTTCAAGCCGGATCCCGAGAAGCTGGCCCGCTGGGCCGAGCTGGGCGTGACGGAGGTGTTGTTCGGGTTGCCCGACAAGTCCGAGGCCGAAGTGGCCGCGTACGTCGAGCGACTGGCCGGGAAACTTGCTGCGTTGGTCTAGACGCCCGCGGACTTAGGCTGGTAACTCAAACGCCGGCCAGGAAGTTCGATGTCCATCTCGTTGATCCGCGCGCAGAACCCGCAAGGGCTCGTCGACGCCGGCATGGCCGAACAGCGCAAGGCAGCCGACCTCGACGCGCTCATCGGCGAGCAAGTGCGCGCGCTGAACAAGCTGCGCGAAAACTGGCAGGGCAAAGGGGCGAACGCCGCAATCGCCAAGGCCTACCGCGATATCCAGAAACAACACCTCCAACACGAGAAGCTGGCGGCGCTGGCCGCGGCGATGCAGTCCGGCGGACATGCATTAGACGCCTGCCGCGACGTTCTGCTGACGTGGGTGGAGATCGCGTCATCGATGTTCGACGTGTCCGACGCGGGCGTCGTGACGCCGCGTCCGCCGAACGACACCGCACCATGGGTCGCTATCGCGGCGACCTACACCAGGCTGATCCAGCAGATGATCGAGGCTTTCCTCAAGGCGGATGAATCCGTGGCGAAGGGCATCGGCGCCATCAACGCCGGCTGGCTGCCCGGCAACAATCCGCTGCCCGGCGGCATCGACCCGGACAGCCTCAACAACGCGCAGATGCAGTGGCTGCAGAGCCTGGCGGGCTCTGGTCACCCGAAGACGGGTGAGGGCGGTGTAGGTGTGCCGAACACCGACCTGTCGATCATGGGGATGACGCCCGACGGGCGGCTCTACACCATCCAGGGCGACACCGCCGTGGGCATGAAGGACGGCGGCGGACCCGGCCCCCGGCCCGAACACGGCGGCCACAACAACATCATCTTCTGGAAGATGGATGAGCATGGGAAGTGGGTGGTCGACGAGGTCGTCAACGACCCGTTCCCGAACTCGGAAGGCGACATCTCGACAATCCCGACGTCGACGTTCACCGACGGCGACACCATGTACACGTCGGTGATGAACGTCAAGAACTGGGACGACAAAACATGGCAGACGGGCAGTTCCCAGCTGTACAAGTCGACCGACGGCGGCCGAACGTGGACACCGGCGGGCCCGACCTGGCAGAACGCCGGCCCCGGTCACAATCAGCCGTTTCAGGTGCAGAGCTTCTCGCCGAGCGATGACGGCTACGTCTATATGTACGGCACCCAAGACGGCAGGGAGAACGACGGAATGCACGTCGCGCGCGTGCCCGTCGGCGCCATCGACGACGCCTCGCAGTACCAGTACTGGAATGGCTCGGGGTTCTCGGCCGACCAAAATCCTGCCACCAGCCCGGTTATCCTCCAACCGCCTGCGGGGTACACCGGTGTCGGTGAACCGAACGTGCACTTCTACGACAACAAGGCGTTGCTCACCTTCAATGACAACAGTGGCAACGTGTTCACCAGTTCGTCGACTGACGGAATCAATTGGTCGACACCGCAACTCGTCACGTCGCAGTCCGGCGCCTACGGCATCTACCAATCCCCGCTGTCCGGAGGGGACTCCGTCGATGCCTCCATCTCGCTGTGGAATCCCTACGGCACTCAGCTTGTCCAGATCCAGAACTCCGACACCCGAGGATTGGGGACGTACTAGTGAGAATCGCCATCGCGCCGATAGCAGTTTGCGTTGCTCTTGCCGCCGCCGGATGCACACCGTCCGGTGAATCGGTGTCCAACCAGTCGACGTCGTCGGAAGTGCCATCGTCACCCGCGACGATGGAATCGACCACCGCGGCCGCACCGGCGATCACCGGCTTTCCCGACTTGTCGAATTACACCGAAGACACCTCAGGCACCTACGAGGTCATCAATAGCCCACGCACGCAAGGCTTTTCCTTCTCCACCCCCAACGGACTCATCTGCGGGAGCAATGCCTATCCCGACCTCGAGTTCGAAATGGTGGGCTGCCGCGGGCCGATGCCGCATGAAGGCCCTGGCGACTGGAAGGTCGCCGCACGTCACAGTCAGCAGACGACCGTCGAAAACATCACCGGCAATCCGGATTACGCGTCGGCCGTGAAGGACCCGCCGCCGGTGTTACCACCGATGCACAAACTGAATACGGTCACAGGTGATGCGATGTGCGCGGTCGACGACAAGGGCATGACTGCATGCCGAGTCGGGGACCACGGCTTCGTGCTCACGCCGACATCGACAAAGCTGTTCTAGGCCAACGACGCTCGGTTGCCGTGCTCCGTTGACCGCACGGTGATGCGCGCACCAAGCGGGTCGTCGCCGGACAGCAACGCCACCAGATCCTCGTCTTCGGTGGTGGCCATGAACCGGCTGTTGTCAGAGTCGAGGCGGCCGACAATGATCCCGGTGCGGACCGGCCAGTCGTAACGTACCGAGTAGGTCTCAATCATCGCGGCGCCATCGGGATTCCGGGTCACCGGCACCTTCGGCAACGCGGCGATCTGCGCCTTCAGTTCCTCGCTGCGGTCGGTCCGCCATTCGACGGGATCGGTGGAGTAGATGCCGACCGAATACTTGCTCATGATGCCACCGTTGGCGCCGACGAAACCAAATCGCCCTGGTGCCTCGCGCATTTCGCTCACCGTCTCAGCTATTCCGTGTAGTGAATAACTGTTGCCTGGCCCGCCGAAATACGGCAGTCCACCGGTGAGGGTCAGGCCACGCGGATCGTCACCATCGATACCGAGAGCCTCGCAGATCACGAAGACCGGGAACGGAAAGCAGCTGTACAGATCGAAGGTGGCAATATCGTCGACGCCGATTCCCGCCACCGACAACGCTTCCTGCACGGCCATCACCGACGCGGGACTTGCGCCGAGGTCGGCCCGATCCAGCGTCGCCTGCTCAATCATGTCGGCGTGGCCGTGCATGTACACCCATTTGTCCTCCGGCACGCCGAGCCGACGGGCCGCTGAAACCGACATCATGATCGCCGCTGCGCCCTGATTGACCTGATCACGTGCGACGAGGAGGCGGGGATACGGGTCACAGATCATCCGGTTGTCGTCGGCGACGGTGACGATCTCGTCGACCGATCGTTCCACCGGCGACGACGAAAACGGGTTCTTGGCAGCCACTTTCGAGAACGGCGCGAACAGTTCGGCCATCGTCCGGCGATAGTCGTCCACGCTCAGGCCGAGGCGTGCCCGACGGGCGTTCTCGAGCAGCCCGTACTGAACGGGCGCGCCCGTCAACCCGTGCTGAACCGTGTAGTCGTCGATGTAGCTGTAGATCTGGTGCCCGCGGTCCTCGAGCTGCCCGTCGACGTGCTCGGTGAAGTCCGGTTTGTCGCCCCTGTTCGCGAAGTACCGCGCCGTCGAACCCGGCTCGGAGCCCATGATCATCACGACATCGGCGTCGCCCGCGACAATCGTGTTGCCCGCCTCGGTGACCAACTTCTGCGGGCTTTGTCCGCCGACGGGTTCGAGCACGACGCGGGCAGGGTCGCCGCCCAGCCGATTCATCACCGAGCGTGGGTAGTTGTTGGACTTGCCCAACGTCGCAGGCATCGGCCCGGAGATCTCGAACTGGCGCAGCCCGTACACCGTGTCGATCGCCGCCGCGATGTTCGCCGCGGCGACTCCGGTGTCGGCCAGCGCGGCGCGCGCAGCCTCGGTCGCCAGCTGCACCGCCGACATCCCGCGGTAGGAAGGATCGTCGATGCGTTCAGTGAACTGACCGACTCCGACGACGACCGGGGTCCGCGGATCCATTACAGACCTCCTGACGAGTGTTAATTCGCCAGGCTAATCGATAACTAGAACGTGTTCCTAATCGTGCGGTCTAGTTCACAGTGCAGGCGCTTACAGGCTCTGCAGGATCTCCCGGGCCAGCCGGGCGGTCTCGGACGGGGTCTTGCCGACCTTCACGCCCGCGGCCTCCAGTGCTTCCTTCTTGGCCTGAGCGGTGCCGGACGAGCCGGACACGATCGCGCCGGCGTGGCCCATCGTCTTGCCCTCGGGCGCGGTGAATCCCGCGACGTAGCCGACGACCGGCTTGGACACGTTCGCCTTGATGTAGTCGGCGGCACGTTCCTCGGCGTCGCCGCCGATCTCGCCGATCATCACGATGACCTTGGTCTCGGGGTCCTTCTCGAACGCCTCGATGGCGTCGATGTGGGTGGTGCCGATGACCGGGTCACCGCCGATGCCGATGGACGTCGTGAACCCGAAATCGCGGAGCTCGAACATCATTTGGTAGGTCAGCGTGCCGGACTTGGACACCAGCCCGATCGGTCCGGGACCGCTGATGTTGGCGGGCGTGATGCCGACCAGCGACTGTCCCGGGGTGATGATGCCGGGGCAGTTGGGCCCGATGATGCGGGTCTTGTTGCCCTTCTCGACGTTGTAGGCCCACGCATAAGCGCTGTCCTGCACCGGAATTCCCTCGGTGATGACCACCAGCAGCGGGATCTCGGCGTCGATGGCCTCGATGATGGCGTCTTTGGCGAACTTCGGCGGCACGAAGATGATCGACACATCGGCGCCGGTCTTCTCCATCGCCTCGACGACGGTGCCGAACACCGGCAGTTCGACGTCGTTGTCGTTGACGTCCTTGTGCGCCACCGTCGTTCCGGCCTTGCGCGCGTTGACGCCGCCGACGATCTGCGTGCCGGCCTTGAGCATCCGCGCGGTGTGCGTGGTGGCCTCGCCGCCGGTGATGCCCTGGACGATGACCTTGTTGTCCTTGGTCAAAAAGATTGCCATTTCAGTCCTTTCAGGCCTTCGCCGCTTCAGCGGCCTTGGCAGCGGCGACGTCAGCGGCTTCGTCCATCGTGCCGACCTCGGTCACCAGCGGGTGGTTGGCCTCGGCCAGGATGCGACGGCCCTCGTCGACGTTGTTGCCGTCGAGCCGGACCACCAGTGGCTTGTTGGCCTCGTCACCGAGAATCTGCAACGCCTTGACGATGCCGTTCGCCACCGCGTCGCACGCGGTGATGCCGCCGAACACATTGACGAACACGCTCTTCACCTGCGGGTCGTGCAGGATGACGTCGAGCCCGGCGGCCATCACCTCGGCCGAGGCGCCGCCGCCGATGTCGAGGAAGTTGGCCGGCTTGACGCCGCCGTGCTTCTCACCGGCGTAGGCGACGACGTCCAGCGTCGACATCACCAGCCCTGCACCGTTGCCGATGATGCCGACCTCACCGTCGAGCTTGACGTAGTTGAGGTCGTTCTCCTTGGCCTTGAGTTCGAGCGGATCGGTGGCATCGCGGTCCTCGAACTCCGCGTGCTCGGGATGACGGAAGTCGGCGTTGGCATCGAGCGTGACCTTGCCGTCGAGCGCCAGGATCTGCCCCGGGTCGTTCTCACCGAGGGAGGGAGTGCGCACCAACGGGTTCACCTCGACCAGCGTGGCGTCCTCAGCGACGAAGACCTCCCACAACTTCTGGATCGTCACCGCCGCCGCGTCGAGCACCTCGGCCGGCAGGTGGCCCTGCTCGGCGATCGACCGGGCGAACGCCAGGTCGACACCCTTGACGGCGTCGACGGGCACCTTGGCGAGGCGCTCCGGCTTGGTGGCTGCGACCTCCTCGATCTCCATGCCGCCCTCGACCGAGCACATCGCCAGGTAGGTGCGGTTGGCACGGTCGAGCAGGAAGGAGATGTAGTACTCCTCGGCGATGTCGCTGGCCTCGGAGACCAGCAGCTTCTTGACGATGTGGCCCTTGATGTCGAGGCCGAGGATGTTCTGCGCGTGGGTGAACGCGTCGTCGGCGGTGGCGGCGTACTTCACGCCACCGGCCTTACCGCGTCCGCCGGTTTTGACCTGCGCCTTGACCATGACCGGCTTGCCGATCTCCTCGGCAATGGCCTTGGCATCCTCGGCGGTGACGGTCACGCGACCGGGCGTAGTGGGCACGTTGTGCTTGGCGAAGAGCTCTTTCGCCTGGTATTCGAAGAGATCCATGAACTCGCTGTCTGTCGTTGACTTCGAAGGTTTGCGCCTGACGGGCTCGGGGGAACTTTATCCACACGTGCCGAAAGCCTCGGCACCGCCTACCGCTCATGTGGTAGAAGTCACCGCCGGGTGAGGTGATACACGTCACAATCCCCGGTGGAATACGCGCTCGGGTTGCCACGAACATTGGAGTTTGGTTAACGTCCTCTGGTCTAGATAACGAACAGATCACGACCAGAAGGACATTCCAGGTTGGCTCGGCACCGTTCGTCCGCATCTCCCGACGGAGTTTCGACGAACGCACGGCCCGTCCGGACCGCTCCCGGGGTCTCGGTATTCCCCGAAGAAGCCACCGAAATTACGGACATCATTCCGTTCAACGAGTTCGGCAACCTGGCTGACCTGGAGTTTCGTGAGAACAGCGCGTTCGACCGCGAATCGCAGGTCATCCACGCGCCCGAGCTCGACGACCTTCACGACACCGACGATCTGACCCCCATGCGGCTGGCAGTGCCGTCGAGGTTCCGTCCCGACGCGCGCGAAGAACGGCCCTTGGCGCACGCCTACCGCGACAGCCACACCGACGTCAGCGACGGCATGGCCGCCACCGACATCATCGACATCGGCAGCCGTCGGGGCCT
>DATFCF010001014.1:0-3336 GCA_035253445.1 Mycobacterium sp. | reverse complement strand
ATGGGTGTTGGCCGCATTCGCGGTGCGCCCGTTCAAACGACTCGCCCAACAGACCCGCCAGATCGATGCGGGCGACGAGGATCCCGACATCGACATCCACGGCGCCACAGAGGCCGTCGAAATCGCCGACGCGATGAAGGGCATGCTGCAGCGCATCTGGAAGGAGCAGGACCGCACCAAGGCCGCGCTCACATCGGCCCGTGACTTCGCGTCGGTGTCCGCGCACGAACTGCGCACGCCGCTGACCGCGATGCGCACCAACCTCGAAGTGCTGGCCACCCTGGATCTGCCCGAAGAGCAGCGCAAGGAGGTCGTCAACGACGTCATCCGCACGCAGTCGCGTATCGAGGCCACCCTGGGTGCGCTGGAGCGGCTGGCCCAGGGCGAGCTGTCCACGTTCGACGACCACGTCCCGGTGGACATCACCGAACTTCTCGACCGCGCCGCCCACGACGCGATGCGGGTCTATCCCGACCTGGATGTGTCGCTGGTGCCGGCACCGACGGTCATCATCGTCGGGCTGCCTGCCGGGCTTCGGCTGGCCGTGGACAACGCGATCGCCAACGCGGTAAAGCACGGTGGTGCGACGCGGGTGCAGCTGTCGGCAGTCACCTCGCGATCCGGAGTGGAGATCGCAATCGACGACAACGGCGTCGGCGTTCCGAAAGAGGAACGCGACTTGGTCTTCGACCGGTTCTCCCGCGGTTCGACGGCGTCGCATTCCGGGTCGGGGCTGGGCCTGGCGCTGGTCGCCCAGCAGGCCGAATTACATGGTGGCACAGCCTCTTTGGGCGACAGCCCGCTCGGCGGCGCCCGCCTGCTGCTGAACCTGCCGTTCCGCCGCTAGGAGGCCCGCGAACGTTCCATACCGCTCGAATTTTTGCCGAAATTTCGAGCGGTACGGAACGTTCGCGCCGAGGTCAGCGGGTGGCCAACAGGTCGATGACGAAGATCAGGGTCTTGCCGGACAGCTGGTGTCCGCCGCCCGCTGGGCCGTAGGCCTGTTCCGGCGGGATGACGAGCTGCCTGCGGCCGCCGACCTTCATGCCGGGAATACCGTCCTGCCACCCCTGGATCAGCCCGCGCAGCGGGAACTCGATGCTTTCGCCGCGATTCCAGGAACTGTCGAATTCGTCGCCGGTGTCGTACTCGACGCCGACATAGTGCACCTCGACAGTGGCGCCGGGTACTGCCTCCGCGCCGTCACCGACCGTGAGGTCCTTGATCACCAGCTCGGACGGCGCGGGACCGTCGGGAAACTCGATCTCGGGTTTGGTAGTCACCGCACACACCGTAGTCGGGCACACTGGAGCCGTGGCTAAGGACCAAGACATTCTCGCTCAGGTCAACAAGCTGGTCGCCGAGGAGCAGGAGCTGCGGGCTGCGCTGCAGCACCATGAGATCGACGAGTCGGAGGAGCACGCGCGGCTGCGTGCCGTGGAGGTCGCACTCGACCAGTGCTGGGACCTGCTGCGGCAACGGCGGGCGCTGCGGGAGACCGGTGGCGACCCACGCGAAGCCCAGGTGCGGCCGGCCGACGAGGTCGAGGGCTATCTTGGCTGACCTGTGACGACGCCCGACGTTGTCATCGTCGGCGGCGGACACAATGGGCTTGTCGCCGCCGCCTATCTCGCCCGTGCGGGCCGCCGGGTGCAGGTGCTGGAACGGCTCGACCACGTCGGCGGTGCGGCGGTGTCCGCGCACGCGTTCGACGGTGTCGACGCCCGGTTGTCCCGTTACTCGTATCTGGTCAGCCTGCTGCCGCGGCGCATCGTCGAAGACCTCGGCGCCCGGGTGCGGCTGGTACGCCGCCGCTACTCGTCATATACGCCCGACCCGGCGACGGCAGGACGGACTGGCCTGTTGATCGGGCCGACGTCCACGTTCGGGGCTGTTGGCGCTGCTGACGACGAGGCGGGGTTCGACGAGTTCTACCGCCGCTGCCGGAATGTCACGTCTCAGCTGTGGCCCACGTTGACCTCGCCGCTGATGACCCGCGACGAAGCGCGCAGGCACACCGACGACGATGCGGCGTGGCGGTCGATGGTCGAGCGGCCGATCTCCGAGGCCATTTGCGCTGCCGTGCGTAACGACTTGGTCCGCGGAGTAATGGCAACAGACGCGCTCATCGGCACATTCGCCCGCGCAGACGATCCGTCTCTGACGCAGAACGTGTGCTTTCTGTACCACCTGCTGGGCGGTGGCACCGGCGACTGGGACGTACCGATCGGCGGAATGGGCGCCGTCAGTGGTGCGCTGGCCGCGGCGGCTGCCGGCCATGGTGCTGAAATCATCACCGGTGCAGAGGTTTACGCCATCGACCCGGACGGCGAGGTGCGGTACCGCCGCGACGGCGAGGAGCACCGCGCGCACGCCGGGTTCGTGCTGGCGAATGTGACGCCGGCGGTGCTGGCCGGTCTGCTGGGTGAACAAGTGCCGACGTTGGCGCCAGGGGCGCAGGTGAAGGTCAACCTGATGCTGCGCCGGCTGCCGCGGCTGCGCGACGACACCGTCACCGCAGAGCAGGCATTCGGCGGGACGTTCCACATCAACGAGACGTTCAGTCAGCTCGACACGGCATACGCCCGCGCCGACCACGGCGTCGTCCCCGACCCGTTGCCGTGTGAGATCTACTGCCATTCACTGACGGACCCCACCATCCTGTCGGAGGAGCTACGGGCGTCGGGCGCGCAGACGTTGACCGTGTTCGGCCTGCACACCCCGCATAGCCTGGCGGCGGGCGCGGACCCCGACCGCATGCGTGACACGTTGACGTCGGCGGTGCTGAACTCGCTGAATTCGGTTCTGGCCGAACCAATTCAAGATGTGCTCATGCAGGATTCGTCGGGTCGGCTGTGCATCGAAGCCAAGACGACGCTGGATCTGGAACACACGCTGGGAATGACGGCGGGCAACATCTTCCACGGCGCGCTGAGTTGGCCGTTCGCCGAGGACGACGAACCGCTCGACACGCCTGCGCGACGCTGGGGGGTAGCGACCGCGCATGACCGGATCATGTTGTGCGGCTCGGGATCACGCCGCGGCGGTGCGGTCTCGGGGATCGGCGGGCACAACGCGGCGATGGCGGTCCTGGACAGTGAACTCGCGCCGAGATAGAAGCCAGGGCTGTGAAATCGCCGGATCAACGACCCGGAATTCTATTTCGGTGGAATCTTGTCCAGGATCGCCTTCAGCGCCTTGAGCTCGGCGTCGGTCAGCGCCGCGAAAACCTCAGGTGCCGGATCGGGCGTGCCGTCGATCGTGCGGACCACGTCGCGGCCGGCGTCGGTCAACGACACCACCTTGCACCGCCGATTGTCGGGATCCGGTTCGCGC
>DATFCF010001013.1:0-3307 GCA_035253445.1 Mycobacterium sp. | reverse complement strand
AGGTACCCTGCAGCCATGAGGTGGGCATGACCGATTCACCACGCCGTGACGGGACCGAGCCGCCCCAACCGCCTGGCGACAGCTACCCGGGATACACCGACCCGGCGTATGCGAGCCAAGCGCCGTACGGCTCGGCTTACCAGCCCCCCGCCGCGCCGAATCCCACCGAGCGGCTGCCGGCCTACTCGCCGTATGGCTACGACCCGCATGCGACCGACCAGTACGGCGCCCCATACCCGCCTGGCAGCGGCACCCAACAGCCGCCACCGCCAGAGGAGCCGAGCTCGCCCCGCTGGCTTTGGGTATTGGCCGCAATCGCGGTGCTGGCGGTGGTGGGCCTGGTCATTGCGCTGGTTATCGTCAACAGCTCCAGGCAGCAAACCGTCGTCGCTCCGCTGCCGTCAGCGCCGGAGCCGAGCTTCACCACGCCCAGAACCTCTGCGCCACCCACGACGTCACGCACGCCGACCGTTCCCGTGCTGCCCCTGCCGACTCTGCCGAGAACCACTGCGCCCACCGAGCCGACAGTGCCGGGCGCGACCGAGACCGTGGTCTACAACGTGGCCGGCGACGGCCGGGCCATCAACATCACCTATGTCGACACCGGCGGCGTGCTGCAGACGGAGTTCAACGTGATGCTGCCGTGGAGCAAGGAGGTCGAGCTGCCGGCACCGGCCGAGGGCTCCGCCAGCATCAGCATCATCAACGTGGGCCGCGAGGTGACCTGTTCGATCACGATCAACGGCGTTCCGGTCCAGCAGCAAACGGGCTCGGCGCTAACCTTTTGCACCACAACGGGTTAACGCGTCGTCTCCTGCCGCGGCACCTTCACTGCGAGCATCGCCAGCAGTCCGGCCGCAAGTACCAAACACAGGCCACCCATCCCGGCGCGGTCGGTGCCGAACCACGCGATGAACGTGGCGAACAGCGTCGGCGCAAGGAAGGACACCGCCCGGCCCGTCGTCGTGTACAGGCCGAATGCGATGCCCTCCTTGCCCTCCGCGGACATCCGCAGCATCAGCGTCCGCGCCGCCGACTGCGCGGGACCGACGAAAAGAGTGAGCATCAGCCCCAGCGTCCAGAACACCAGGGGCCCGGACAGCGTCATCATCGTGAGGCCAACGACGATCATCGCCGCAAGTGAGCCGAGGATGACAGTCTTGGAGCCGAGCCGGTCGTCGAGCAGCCCGCCGATCATCGCGCCGATGGCGGCGATCACGCTGGCGGCGATGCCGAACAGCAGTACGTTCGCCCCGCTGATGCCGTAGACGCTGACACCGAGCACCCCGCCGAACGCGAAGATGCCCGCGAGCCCGTCCCGGAAGACGGCGCTGGCCAGCAGGTAGTAGACGATGTTGTGGTCGCGACGCCATTCGCCGACGACTTCCGACCACAGCTTGCGATAGGCGCTGAAGAGGCCGATGGCCTGCCCTCGTTCGCTCGACGCCGGTGTCGGCGTGGGCACCGCGATGAGGACCGGCAGCGCGAACAGCGCGAACCACACGGCGGTCAGCAGCATGGCCGCCCGGGTGTTCTGACCGTCCTCGACCGCGATACCCAACAGACCGCGGCTGTCGCCGTCACCTGAGACGAAGCCGAGATAAACCAGCAGCAGGAGCACGACCGTGCCGCAATACCCCATCCCCCAACCGAATCCGGAGATCCGGCCAGAAGTCTGCGGGGTGGACAGCTGCCGCAGCATCGCGTTGTAGGGGACGGTGGCCAGTTCGGTGCAGGCGGCCGTGGCAGCCAACAAGACCAGTCCCACCCAGAAGTAGCGATGATCATCGCGGACCACCGCCATCGCCGATGTCAGCACCACCGACAGACCCGTGAGGGCGGCAAGCACCCGGCGCCGCCGCCGTGGCGCGTCCACCCAGATCCCGGTCACCGGAGCGAGCACCGCGACCACGACGCCGGCGGCCGCCAACGCCCACCCGAGCCAGCTCGTCGGGCTGGTGTCGCCGGGCAGACCCGCCCCGACGGTGTTGGTCAGGTAGACCGGGAAAACAAAAGTGGCGACGATCGCGCTCACACCGGTTGAGCCGCAGTCCCACAAGGCCCACGCCAGCACCTGCGACCGGCCCGCGGTATGCGCGGACGGCCGGCCTGAATCGGGTGGGTCGCTCATGGTCCGCCCACGATATAGTCCGCCCATGTCAGTACCCGCTCCCAACGCAGACGCCCGCGCTGTCGTCACCGGCGCCTCGCAGAACATCGGTGAAGCACTGGCCACCGAGCTTGCCGCGCGCGGACACAACCTGATCGTCACTGCCCGCCGCGAGGACGTGTTGCGAACTCTGGCGGACCGACTCACCGAACGGTACGGGGTGACGGTCGAGGTGCGTCCCGTCGATCTCGCCGACCCGGCCGAACGCACCAAGCTGTGTGAGGAGTTGGCCGCGCGCAACATCTCGATCCTGTGCGCGAATGCCGGCACCGCAACGTTCGGTCCGGTCGTCGCCCTGGATCCCGCCGATGAGAAGGCTCAGGTACAGCTGAATGTGCTTGGTGTGCATGATCTTGCGCTTGCGGTGCTGCCGGGGATGGTCGAGCGTAAGGCCGGCGGCATCCTGATTTCCGGTTCGGCCGCCGGCAATTCGCCGATCCCCAACAACGCCACCTATGCGGCCACCAAAGCGTTCGTCAACACGTTCAGCGAGTCGCTACGCGGCGAACTCAAGCGCGCCGGTGTGCACGTCACACTGTTGGCGCCAGGGCCGGTGCGCGAAACGCTGCCTGAGGCGCACGAGCAGTCGCTGGTCGAGAAGCTGATACCGGACTTCCTGTGGATCTCCACCGAATACACCGCGAAGCTGTCGCTGGATGCGTTGGAGCGCAACAAGATGCGCGTGGTGCCGGGGGTGACGTCGAAGGCGATGTCGGTGGCCGCCGGCTACGCCCCGCGCGCGATCGTCACCCCGATCGTCGGCGCGGTCTACAAGAAACTCGGCGGCGGCTAGGGCGCTCGTCCGCACCGCCGACGTTTTGGTTCCGACTGTGCGAATGTGTATCGGCCGAGCGGCGCGTCGCGTATGACACCGCACGGTTGCGCCGAAATAGAATTCCGGGTCGTTTCGCCACGGAATTAACAGCCCGGAATTCTATTTCGGCGAAACCCTAGCGGCGACGGCGACGGCCGGTGCCGAAGATGCTGCGGGTGATCTCGCGGCCGATGACGGTGCCCGCCGATCGCATGGCGCTCTTGAACGCCGGGCTGGCCATCATCTTCTCCAGCACCCCCGGTTCGGCGGCGTCGCGTGACTTCACCTCACCCTCGGCGCTGGCCGGGGCGGGCGGCTCGCCC
>DATFCF010001012.1:0-2170 GCA_035253445.1 Mycobacterium sp. | reverse complement strand
AAAAATCTGCGCGAGCTCCTTCTTGTAGATGTCCGGGTCGGACATCACCCGTCTGTCGATCAGGCCATTGTCGTGGTCGACCAAGTCTGAATAACGCCCTGTATTCGCGCTTGTTGAGGTCATCGATAGTCCTTAGAAAGTGTGCAGGTGAGACGAAAGGCGCCGTGATGGCGGCGCCGGGGTTCGACGCGTCGAAACTCCGCTTAGCGGACCAGCTCGGGGAAATTGGCCGGTACTGGATGAAAATTGATCGATTCGTGTCCAGCGACACTGACAGTTGCGACCGTGGAAGTCACCAGAGCGGGATGGGGGGTTGCGGAATCAGGCCGCCTGTTCGCTCGATCTCCTCGAAGAGGTAGGCCGCAGAGTCTTCCAACTGGGCTCGAAGGGGGGCGATGTCCTGAACGAGTTTGCCACCCCTCTTGAGGACCTGGCCCTCGACCAGCACGGTGTCGATGTTGCCAGGATGTGACTGCAGTACGAAGGTCCCGATCGGGTCGTAGGAGGGCGCGGTGTTGATCGCATCGGTGCGCACGGTGATGATGTCGGCGGCTTTGCCGACCTGCAGAGAGCCAACTTTCTCACCCAATCCCAAAGCTTCCGCTCCCGACAATGTGGCAGCTCGGAGAGCTGTGGGTGTTTTCAGCTCGACTGTGTCGGGTCCGTGACTGCGGCGCACATCGTCCTGGTGGTCGAGCATGCGTTGGGTCTGTAGCGCCAGCCGTGCCTGCGTGAGGATGTCGCCGGAGTTGTTGCAGACCACGTCGACGCCGAGACTTGGATGCCCGCCGGCTGCGAGGACCTTTCCGAACGCGGGGTAGCCCATTCCCATCTGCATCTCGGTCTCTGGGGTGACCGAGACGGCCCCGCCCTTCTCGATCACCTCCCGAGTTTGTTCGAGGGAGGCGAAGTTCATATGCACCCAAACCATTCCCGGGCCGATGACGTTGTTCTTGCTCAGTTCGTCGACGATGGAAATGAAGTTCTCGGAAATGACTGCGTCGGCGTGCAGGGTGATCGGAACGCCCAGATCGTGGGCGAACCTTGCCTGCGTCAGAATGGCGTCCAGACCACCGACTTCCATGTCGGACAGGGCAATGCCCATGCGCACAAGGCCGTCATCGTCAGGGAACTCTTCCTTCAGGAACCTGCGTGCGTGGTCCAGCCTCGACTCGAGGGTCGTGAAGTAGGGATTCTCCAGCGGTACATGATTGAAGCCGAGCGCGAAGATCGAACGAATTCCTGAGTCACGGGTTCCCCGCAATGCCTCGGAGGCGTGTTTGGGGCTGTTGATGCAGTGACAGAAGTCCAGGACTGTCGTCACCCCGGCATCGATGGCCTCCAGCATTCCCAGTCGGTTGCCGATGTAGATGTCCTGAGGCCGATAGTACTTGGCGCTCTGCAACCTGATCCCGCGAATGTAGTCCTTCAGTGTCCACTCGTGAGTGACCCCACGTAGCGCCGTCTGCCAGGTGTGGCGATGCGTGTCGATCAGCCCCGGCAGCACTACGCAGTGGGAAGCGTCGATCAGCTGCGCGTCGACGTCGAGATCTGACTCGATAGCCGCGATGACACCGCCTTCCACCAGGATGTCCGCTCGGCGCGGGCGATCTCCATCGACAGCAGTGACAACGGTTCCGCCCTTGATGAGGAGACGACTCTGTGCGGCCATGCTCTGATTCTCCGATTCTTGTCTCTACAGGACCGACGATGCGTCGGAGCTGGAAGCACCACTCGCGACGTCATATTGACGCGCCCTGTCTCGTGTGATGCGAGCGAAGGAGTGGATGCAGAGAGTTTATTACATCACAGTGATGATGTAAAGAAGTGTGGCGTCACTTCCGCCGGATGGTGCACGAGCCGAGTCCTGAAATGAGACGACCGGCGTGTCGTAGCCGGATGAAAGATAGTTACCGCGTGCTTCTTCGAAAGTGCGGCCAAACTCGACTCGAGATGAGCAACTCGCGATCCCACGCCCCCGTCAGGGCTGCTCTTCCCCGCCCGGCTGCTCGACCTGCACACGAGATGAATGCGCTGCGCCCGCCGCCGAGGAACACGACGAGCAATAGACGTTCCGCGATCGGCTGTCGAGCGCTTGGACGTACACGCTCGTCGGCGCGGACACCTCGCTAGAGGTCCAAGAAGGGGCCGGTGGTGAACGTACGTACCC
>DATFCF010001011.1:0-3310 GCA_035253445.1 Mycobacterium sp. | reverse complement strand
TGCTGTAGCGCCACGACGTTGCGTGATCCCGATGCGCGGGTGATCTCGCGAAGGCTGACGTTGTCTACGCCACGTTCGGCGAACAGTCGCTCGCCTGCGGCGATAAGCCGGTTGCGGGTGGGATCGGGGGATCTGGGCATCGTTCTAGCGCATCCTGCCCGGGTGGGGCGGTAATTCGTTGCCGTTCACCTTACGGCCTTGGCACATTCGAACTCCCATAGCCGCGCCTCATGCGTTTCGCGTCGTCAATCCGCCATCCACCGGGATGACGGCGCCGGTGACGTAAGAGGCCGCAGGCATCAGGAGGGACACGATGATGTGGGCGACTTCCTCGGGGTCACCGTAGCGGCGCAGCACCGTCCTTCGGTTGGCGAACGTCGTCTTCGCCTCATCGGAGATGTCGGCGGTGAGGCCGGTGTGGATGGGCCCTGGGCAGATGCAATTGACCGTCACCCCTGCCGGGCCGAGCTCGACGGCAAGCGAGCGAGTGAGTCCAACGACACCGTGTTTGGCGACGGTGTACGCCAGCTGGCCGACGGTGGCCCCCAGTGCCTCAGTGGAGGCCACGTTGACGATTCGTCCGTCGCCATTGCGCCGGAGATCGGTTACCAGCGCACGCACGAACGCGGCATATGCCGTCAGGTTCACGTCCATGCTGGCCGACCAGTTGACGTCGAAGTCGGAGTCCGCGATGGACGTCGAAGCGGCGATCGCCGCGTTGTTGACCAACGCGTCGATCGGCCCAAGGTGGGTCCGAATCTCGTCGACCGCGCGCGCCGGAGCGCCGGCCTGTCCCACGTCGGTCACCACTGCGTGGGCCCGCGCACCGGCAGTGCGCAATTCGTCGAGGACGGAAGCGAGTTGGTCACCTGTGCGGTCGACGAGACCCACGATGGCGCCTTCATCAACGAGGAGCCGGGCCGTCGCACGGCCCATGCCGCTCGCCGCCCCCGTCACAAGGACGACGCGCCCGTGCAGCGAGCGACGCAACGACGACAAACGTTTCCCGGTCACATGTCCCCTTCGAGAATGGCGTTGGCAGTATTCGGGATTGACCCGAGTTGGCATCGAGCCCGTCGGATGTTTCAAGCATTGCCTAGTAAGGCATATGCATTATAACGTTGGCGATCCGTTGCCCGACGGACATTTCGGGAGGCCGTCCCTAAGCAGGCTCGAGAGGATCGATCATGATCAGTCAAGAGATCGCTGACTTCGTCGCGACCAACACCCCGCTTGAAGCCGGGCATCTTCCCGCGCTGTCCGATTTTCCGCTGTGGCGCATCGAGTTCGACCAGCAGATGACTGCTCTCAACCCGCTCGCCGCCGACATCGGCTTTCGCAGGGGAGAAGTTGGCGGCGTGCCGGGAGCATGGTTCGAGCCCCCAGAGGGGCGGCGCGACGTCGTCCTCCTGTACCTGCACGGTGGCGGCTTGATCACCAGTTCGCCGACGGGGCACTCCGGCATGATCGGCGAGGTCGCGCGGGCCACGGGGCGACTCACCTGGGCGCCGAATTACCGGCTGGCCCCCGAACACCCCTTTCCTGCCCAACGAGACGACGTGATCGCTTGCTACCGAGGATTGCTGGAGCAGGGCTATTCGGCGGAGCAGATCGTGGTGGTCGGGGACTCGGCGGGTGGCGGCCTGGCCGTCGGCCTCGCGATGGCCATACGCGACGGCGGTCTGCCTCAACCGTTGGGTGTCGTCGGACTGTCCTCGTGGACCGATCTCGCGCACACTGGCGAGTCCATCCGGACTGTCGCGGATTCGGTTTGCACTGTCGACGTGCTGAAGCTGATGGCCAGCTATGTCGCGGGCAACGCTGATCTGTGTGACCCGCGACTGTCGCCGCTATACGGCGACTTCACGGGCTTACCGCCGATGCTGTTGATGGCCGGCGAACTCGAGTCGCTGCGAGACGACACGGTGCGCGCCGGACGACTCGCCGAACGCGCGGGTGTAGAGGTCAACGTGGCGATACTGCCGGGCCTGCCGCATATCTGGCCCTGGTTCGTGCCGAGTGCGCCGGAGTCCGCACAGGCCTATCGAACCATCGCGAGCTACATCTTCACCCTCGAGGCCCGGGCTGGAATTCGCTGATTCCCCGCCCACCGCGGGTTCGCGGGTGAGACCCACGGTGTATGGCGCTTCAGCGGTGCCGCGCCGACATCCCCCCGTCGACGGTGATGGTCGACCCCGTGACGTAGCTGGCTGCGTCGCTCGCGAGGAATACGGCTGCTCCCACGATCTCGCCGGCAGAGCCGAACCTTCCGACGATGGTGCTTCGCTCGGCGAAGGCGTCGGCGGCGGCCGGGTCCCACCCTGAGGTGACGTCAGTGTGGAACGCGCCCGGCATGATGGTGTTGACCCTGACGGTCGGGCCGAAGGCCTGAGCCATTCCGACCGTGAGCGTGTTGAGTCCCGCCTTGGCCGCGGCGTAGGGCAGCTCATCGGGGGAGGGTGCGATGGCACCGACGCTGCTCACGTTGATGATCGAGCCGCCCTGGCCCTCCGAGGCCATCCGCGTCCCCACGAGCGCGGCAAGACGGAACGGCCCCTTGAGGTTCACCGAGATCACCTTGTCGAAGAGTTCTTCGCTGACCTCGGCCAGCGACGGATACAGCGGTGACATTCCGGCATTGTTCACCAGCACGTCGAGACGTCCGAACTCGCTGTACACGCGATCGGTGAGCTGCTCACAATCCGACCACTTGCCGACGTGACATCCGAATCCCATTGCCCTGGTGCCGGTTTCGCGACTGAGCGTCTTGGCGTAGTCGATGCAGGCCGCTTCGTTTCTGCTGGCCAGCACCACTGCCGCCCCACGCTCGGCAAACGCCCGAGCGATCACGCTGCCGAGCCCGCGGCTGCCACCGGTCACCACGGCGACCCTGCCAGACAGCTCGAACGGATCGACTGCCCGAGCGACGTGCTGCCCGCCTGTGTCGTTCATCGTTGAGTCACTCCAAGTTTCGCGACGGCGGCGTCATGCAGCCGTGGCAGGTGCGTGCTGGGGAAGACGTCGGGAGCGGGCGCGTACTTGGCCAGCACCGTGTCTGCGAGCGCTTGCTGGTGCACTTCGGTCGGACCGTCCGCCAATGCCAACCACTCGGCATCCATGAGGAGCCGGCCGAACGGCATCTCGGTGGTGACACCGAGTGAACCGTGTAGGTGCAGCGCGCGCTGTGCGATGTTGCGAAGGACGCCGGGCATGGCGGCCTTGACGGCGGAGATGTCTGCCCGCACCAACTTGTAGTCGTTGTGCTTGTCGATCAACCACGCGGTGCGAAGGACCAGTAGCCGGAACTGCT
>DATFCF010001010.1:0-3827 GCA_035253445.1 Mycobacterium sp. | reverse complement strand
AATCCGTGGCCGAGCGGCAGATCTTCCACGATCTGCACGACGTCATCGGCCTCGAAGCCAGCGTTCAGGGCGATCCACCGCAGCGGCTCAGCCAGCGCACGGCGAACCACCTGGGTGCCGATCGCCTCGTCACCCGGCAGCTGCACATCGGCAAGCGCACGGTGCGCCTGAGCCAGCGCGGTGCCGCCGCCAGAGACGATCCCGGCCTCCAGCGCCGCCCGCGTCGCGGCCAGCGCGTCCTCGACCCGCAACATGCGTTCCTTGAGCTCAACGCTGGTCGCACCGCCGACACGAATCACCGCGACCCGGCCCGTGAGGCGGGCGATGCGCAGATCGAGACTGTCGCGGTCGGCGTCGATACGGGCCCGTTCGCGCTGGGCCTCGAGCTGCGCCACGCGCGCATTCACGAGCCGCAGCTCGCCGCGCGCACCGACCATCGTCGTCTGGTTTTCGGTCACGGTGATGCGGTCGCAGGATCCCAGATGCTCGAGTGTCGCCTCGGACAGCTCGATACCGGTGTCCTTGGCGATGACATGACCGCCCAATGCCACCGCCAGGTCCTCGAGCTCGGCGATGCGGCGGTGACCGAATCCCGGTGCACGCACCACGACCGACAGCATGGTCTTGTGCATGTTGCCGCCCACCAGAAGCTGCAGCGCCGGGCCGTCGACGTCCTCGGCGAGCACCACCAGCGGGCGATCGGCACGCTTGGCCACTTCGATGCTCGGCATGATCTCCTGCACCGCGGTGATCTTCTTGTTGGTCAACAGGATCACCGGGTTGTCCACGACGGCTTCCATGCGTTCGGGATCAGTGACCATGTACGCCGAGATGTAACCGTGGTCGAACTCGATCCCGTCGACCACGTCGACGGTCAGCCCGAGCACCTCGCTCTCCTCGGTGGTGATCACCCCTGCCTCGCCGACATGCTCGACGGCGCGGGCGATGATCTCACCGATCGCTTCGTCGTCGCTGGCTGCAAGCGTGGCTATCCGCAGCAGATCGCTGCGCCCGCCGAGGGCGATGGAGTGCTCGGCGAGGGCCTGCAGGACAACGGGGACAGTACGTTCGATGCCGCGACGCACCCGCATGGGGTTGGCCCCGGCGTCCACCGCACGCAAGCCTTCGCGGACCATCGCCTGCGCGAGCACGGTGGCGGTTGTGGTGCCGTCGCCGACCACCCCATTGGTCTTCATCGCGACTTCCTTGACCAACTGAGCACCCATGTTGGCGAACGGATCCGAAAGCTGGATCTCGCGGGCGATCGTCACACCGTCGTTGGTGATCGTCGGGGGTCCCGTCAGCTTCTCCAGGACGGCGTTGCGTCCTTTGGGGCCAAGCGTCACCTTGACGGCGTCGGCCAATGCGTTGACGCCCTGCTCCAACCGCGTGCGCGCGTCGGTGCTGTACCGCAGCTCCTTTGCCATGGTGTGATTCCTTTCCGATTCAGGGGACCAGGATTGCGCGGCCGCGTACCCGCCCCGCGTCCAGATCGTCGATGGCGCTCTGGAATTCTTCGAGCGGGTACTTACTGGTGTGCAACGTGACCTTTCCCTGCGCGGCGAGCACCATCAGCTCCTGCAGGTCGTTGTATGAGCCCACGAGATTGCCGATGAAGTTGATTTCAGTGGAGATGATGTCGATGGTCGGGACGTCGATGTTCTCGCCGTACCCGACGACGAAGTAGTTGCCGGCCCGGCGCAGCATGGCCACACCTTCCTTGGTGGCGCCCCCTTCACCGACGAAGTCGAGGACGGTCTCGGCACCGTGCCCGCCAGTAAGCTCGAGCACCTGCTGCACATGGCTGCCGTCGGCGACGATGCCATTGTCGGCGCCGATGTCCTCGGCCAGTTTCACCGCGTCGGGATTGCGGTCGACAACGACCACCGTCACCGCTGAAATCGCCTTCAGCACTTGAATTCCGATGTGACCAAGACCGCCGGCACCAATCACCACGCACACATCCCCCGGCCGAGTCACGCGCGCCACCTTGGCCGCTGCGTGGTAGGCGGTCAGTCCCGCGTCCGCGAGCGCAGCGACGTCGGCCGGCTCGAGAGAGTCGTCGATCTTGACGACGCTGCGCGCGGTCGTGCGCAGATACTCCGCGTAGCCGCCGTTGGTATCGATACCGGGAAACTGGCTGTTCTCGCAGTGCACGTCGTCACCGAACCGGCACGCCCGGCACAGCCCGCACGTGACGAGCGGGTGCAGGATCACCTTGTCCCCCACCGCGACATTGGTCACGGCGTCGCCGATCGCATGCACCCATCCGGCGTTCTCGTGGCCGATCGTGTAGGGCAGCGCGACCCCGGTCTTCTCCTGCCACTGCCCTTCCAGGATGTGGATGTCGGTCCGGCAGACGCCCGCGCCGCCGATCCGGACGACGACGTCGAGCGGGCCTTCGATCGTGGGTTCCGGAATGTTGGTGAGCTGCAGTTTGGTGTGGTATCCGACCACCTGGACGGCTTTCATCGCGGGCTCCTCGTTCTGATATCGGTGAATTGCGTTGCGGTGGTGGCATCGTCGCTGTAGCGGGTGGCGAGCAGGCCACGGCAGAAATGCGCATTGCCTTCCATCGAGACCCGGACCGACCGCGCGAAGCGCAGCCGCATCGGCACCGCCTCGACCGGCAGCGGATGGCCCTCGTCGTCGACCACGACCCGCCCGTTGGGGCACACGCTCAATCCGAGCGCGAACCTACGCCGCAGCAGCGCGGACCTGTCCGGGCCCTCGGGCAGGTCACGCAGCACAAGCCGGTGAAGGTCGTCGGGGGCCAGGCCGTTCTGCCGCATCAACGACGAGACACACCGTTCCATCGCGGCGGTGTGCGCCTTGCGCAGGAAGGTCAGACGCAGCTCGTCGAGGCTGTCGACGGCCTCCGACCCGAATGTCCCGACATAGCCTGCGTTTGCGGCAAGCCCCGCGTTGATCTTGTCGCTGTCGTGGTGGTCGTCGAGTAGCACCCGAACCTCGCCGATCCCGTCGACCGTCCGCAGTGCGTCCTGGGCGTCGGAGGCCATCAGGTAGGCGAAGTTGGGCGAACAGAACGCGGTGGGCAGTCGCAGGTGAACGGTCACGCCGGCGTCGTCGACGGTCACCGACCGAACGAAGCCCAGCTCGGTGATCGGCTGGTCCAGTTCCGGGTCGGTGACGGTATCCAGCGCGGCCATGATCTCGGCCCGCACGGGCACGGCGGTCAGAGTCATAGCGGCACCGCCTCTTTCGCGCCCGCCGCGATCTCGACCGCGTCCTGCCCGGGTACAGGCAACCGGAGTTCAGCCGGCACGTCGAGGTGGTAGAGCGCGGCCGCGTTCAGGCCGAGAATCTTGCGCTTCTGCTCGACCGTGATAGGTGCGTACTCCGTCATATCCTCGGGGATCTGGAAGTCGACGAAGCGCTCCACCAACCATTTCGGCGTCCACAACGCGTAGTCGCTGGCGAACAGGATCTTGTCCTCGCCGATCCAGTAGAGCAACTCACCGATGATCTGGGCGAAATACCGGGGTCGGGTGTGGATGAACGGAATCGCCACGGCCAATCCGCCGTACACGTTGGATTCCTGGGTGGCGATCCAGCAGAAGTCCTCAAGCCGTGGCAGGCCGACGTGCTCGACGATGAAATTCAACTCCAAGTAGTCCGTTGCGACCTTATCGACGTCGGCGACGTCGAACGCGTCGCGGTCCAGCGGTCGGATGGTCGGGCCCTTGTGCACGTGGATGTTTCGGATACCCAGCTCGATGCACTCCTCGAGATAGCGTCGGGACCACGGGTCATCGAGCTTGTAACCGCGTGAGTCGCCGTGCCATTCGGCGGTGTAGAGCTTGACG
>DATFCF010001009.1:0-4103 GCA_035253445.1 Mycobacterium sp. | reverse complement strand
CCGCCAACTCGGTCCTATCGCTGCTGCCGGATGGGGACTTGTCGACCGCCTCGCACTCGCTGCGGGACGCCCTCGTGGGAGGCGTTGGTTTTCATAACTCGGACCTCAGCCCTGATGAACGTGTCGCACTAGAAACGCGGTTCCGCGACCCGACTTCGGACCTGAAAGTGATTGTCGCGACGACCACGCTCGCGATGGGCATCAATACACCTGCGGAGGCCGTTGTCATTGCTGGGCTTACCCATCCGGGGCCGAGCCCAAGCCCATACTCGGTGGCCGAGTACAAGAACATGGCAGGGCGTGCCGGCAGAGTTGGTTTCGCGGACGAGGGCCAGTCCTACATCGTCGCAACTGGCGATCCGCCGCCATCGCAGGCTTGGCTCCGCTACGTCCAGGGTCAGCCCGAGTCCATCCGATCGCATTTCCTCAGCGCGAGCACCGATCCACAGACCTTGATACTGCGAAGCCTGGTCACGCTAGGGGGATCCGTTCTGCGTGCGGAATTGCTGTCGTTGTTGGAGAACAGCTTCGCGATTTGGCAACAGGTAGACCGAGGTGGGTCAGGCTGGGATCACGACGCGCTCGACCGCGACCTCGAATCACTCAGCCGCGCAGAGCTTCTCGATATCGAGCCCGATGGTCGCGTCTCGGTTACAGAACTCGGCCGCTATGCGGGTGAGTCCGGCATCGAGGTTCGATCAGTGACACAGGTGTCGTCGCTTCTGCGGTTTGTGCCCGTCGGACGGGAGTTGACGGAAGCCGACCTCGTCTCGCTGGCTCAGGTCACCGTGGAACTCGACGCGACGTATCTGCCCGTCGCGGGCCGGTCGCGCCAAGAGCAGTTCCGTTGGTTTCCAACCGCTTCCGCGCTAGGAGTTAGTGAGGTGCTCCTTCGTGGCTTGCATGTCGGCGGAGGTGATCCGCTGACACGAGCGAAGAAGGCCGCGGCAGTGTTGCTGTTCGCCAGCGACTCGCCGATGGTCGATATCGAGGCTGAGTTGATGCGGCACATGCGAAACGCCGCCGCTGCCGGCCCGATTCGTTCCGTCGCCGCACGGACCCGCGATGTCATCGATGCTGTCGCCACGATCTGCCGCGTCCGGGGATTTCAGCTTCCCGATGAACTCGGGTTGTCCAATCTTGGTGTACGGCTAGAGATCGGGCTGCCAAGCCGAATTGGTGCAGTGGCCGCGATTCTCGGCGCTCGGCTGTCCAGAGTCGAATACCTCAAGCTACTCGCTGAAGGACATGACACCATCGCGGCCTTGCAGACCGCGGGGGAGCCTTTGCGCAGCATCCTTGGCGACGATCGAGCCGAACAGATCCTGCAGTGGATCGCAGATTCCGTCGACAGGTGAGGGCCGCGCATCGTCGAGTTAGGCATAGCAACGAGCGATGCCTGTAAGGGTTCTAATAGATGTGGCCGCTGATCGCGCAGTGGGAGGGGTCCGGCGAACCGGCCGACGTGGAACGGCTGACCGCCAGCCAGCGGCGCTGTCATTGAGGCCATCCTCCCTTGCATGCGGGGCTCAACTGGCCTTATGCAGTGAAGATTGACAAGGTCCAACGACACGCCGAACTTTTGTCAAAGTAGCCAGGCGTGTTTTGTCAATCCTCGCTGCATCTCGACAGTCGTTTGTAGGGTCGCAACCTTTATGTCCACTTGCGCTCATTGTGGTGCTGACGTTGCAGCGCTATCGGTCGCCTACGCACGGCGCCCTTCGCCAAATCGTTTGTCGAACCGAGCGCAGCTGAATCGATATGCGTTGGCCAAGTGAAGATGCGACGGCGACGTGCCGACGTAGGTGATGGTCGGTTACTACTCCCTCAACGCTTGTTGGACTGCCGCGGACAGGTCCTCGTAGCTCTTGAACTCCACGCGATTGCCGTCGAGGAAAAAGGTCGGCGTGCCCTGGACGCCGAGTGCCTCGCCGTCGGCGACATCCAAGTTGATGCGATCGAGCGTCGCGGGGTCATCGTAGGCGGCATCGAACGCCGGCATGTCGAGACCGAGTTCGGTTGCAAGGCCACGGAATACGGAATCGGCCGGGGTCCGCTGCTCACCCCATTGGCTCTGCGTCTCGTACATCTTCTTGTACATCGGCTCGAACTTGCCCTGCTGGGCGGCCGCCTCGACCGCTCGGGCAGCCCGCTGTGCGTTGAAGTGAGACTGGATGGGGAAGTAGCGGATGACGAAATTGACACGGTCCCCGTACTCGGATCGAAGCTGTTCGACCATCGGGAAGGCCGCGCGGCACGCCTCGCATTCGAAGTCGAGGAACTCGACGAAGGTGACGTCACTGTCGGGCACGGTGTTGAGGCGGCGACTGTTGTCGCGGACCAGTTGGCCCACGTCATCAACCTGCGCCTGCGCCACGGCGGGTGCGTCTCTATCGCGGACCGAGAGATAGACACCAGCGCCGATGATGACGGTGATGACTGCGAAAGCAGTCAGCAGAATGCGTGTGACAGGTGCCATCTGGCAAGTCCTTCGTAGAAATCAACGAGCGTCTGTTCTGAGGCGGGGCAGTCGAGTACTGCCACGACGACTCGGAACATGCTTGCGGGGATGCATCGTGCCGACAACTATATACGGAGCAAGACCGTAGGTTCATCCATGCGGTCGTCGGTGGACGCCTCTAATCGACAAGGACTGCGGTTCCGCCACCATTGGTTGGCCGGGTCCGGTCTGTCTGGGACAGCCCTCCATCACGTCGTGGTGTTGCATGATATGTCGACGTACACAGTGGTGAGAGGTGTTGGATAAAGTTGCCGCCCGTTCGGGTCGACGTTGGAGTCGCGCATTCCGTGGGCGCTGGTGACAATGCACTGCGACAGAGGGCCATTCGGTGTTCCATTGAGAACCACGTTGTAGCCGCGATCACGCAGCCATTTGACCGTGTCGGCGGCCGGTGAGCCTCCAGTCGGCGCAGCTGCAGCAGTGGCTGGCAGACACTGTGGGGCAATCGCCAAGGCGCCCAAAGTCATGCAGATAATGCCAAACGTTTTCACGGTTGAACTCCTTTGGTCGCGTGTGCGGGTACCCGTCTCCGACAATGGTTTTGATGCTTCGATCTCGCGCGTTGACGAAGCGGCTGTCGAGCAACTTATATCGAATTCATACATGGGATGGCTGTTGAAAAGTGTTATGCGTCAGCGCAGTAACGCCACAGCATCAACCGCCGCGAGCCGCCGCCGGTAGCCGCGCATAGAACACGGTGCGGCCGGGGCCGGACTCTACGGCTACGGTGCCGGCGTGCGCCTCGGTGATGGATGCCGCGATCGCGAGACCCAGCCCCGAGCTGTTCGTTTCTCGGGATCTCGCCTTGTCCGCGCGCGCGAACCGACCGAACAGGTCTGGCAGAAGAACAGGGTCGATACCCGGTCCATCGTCGGCGACGGTGAGTTCGACCACCGGATCTGTTGTGCCGGAACCCGGCTGGATTGCGGTTGTCACCGTAACCCCGGCCGGCGTGTGGATGCAGGCGTTGGCCAGCAGGTTGCCGACGACTTGGTGCGAGCGCCGCCTGCTGAGTCCGTCCCGTCGTCGACTCCCTGTGTCGCCGACTGCTCTTCGCTGGCTCGCTCAGTTTCCTGGAGGCAGCAGTAGCGACTGCCATGTGCGTTGACCGGCGGCCGAATGCGACAGATCGGACTGCGTATACAGGCGGCCGTCGGGCCCCACATAGGAACCGGTGGCCGGATCGTATTGGGCCGTTGCGATGGGAGGTGGCGCGGGCGCTTGAGGTGGTGGAGCCTGTGTCGGCGGGGCACCGAGCGGTAGTTGCGGTATGTCCTGGCCGGACAGAGTCGCGTTGGGGTCGCCCTTCCAGTTGTAGCCGTCGTTGAGCGGGACGTACTGTTCGTCGCTTTCGCACATATTGACCGTGGGTGCTCGTTTGCCCGGCACGGTGAGACATGGATAGTTGTGTGCGCCGCGGATGTTGAACGGCGAGTCCTGTGGGACCCGGCAGTACAAGTCACCGGTCGGCCGGTCGGGGGCGTCCAGCAGAGTCGGTACGCGCCGTTGCTGGGCTGGCAGGAATCCGGTGGTGCACGGGGGTGGCAGATTCAAGTTGAGCCCCAGGTTCACGTAGGCCCCG